>JBKHYB010000427.1:0-512 GCA_046565725.1 Actinomycetota bacterium | reverse complement strand
ATCTTCGACGAGGTGAAGACCGGGGTCGTCCTCGCCTGGGGCGGTGCGATCGAGCACTACGGGGTCCAGCCCGACCTCTTCTGCCTCGCGAAGAGCATCGGCGGAGGCATCCCGATCGGCGCGTTCGGCGGCAGGCGCGAGGTCATGGCCGCCATCGAGACGCTCGAGGGAACGCCCAGCCAGCGCTTCGGCGGCATGGGCGGGGGGCTCGGCACCGGGATCGAGCACACCACGATTCCCGGTGGCGCCACCCGCGTCGCCCACCTCGGCACCTTCAACGGCAACCCGCTGTCGATGACGGCCGCGCGGGCGACCCTCGCAGCGCTCAACCGAGGGCCCGACCCGTTCGCTTGAGCGCGACGAGCCGTCAGCGTGGCGCGCCGTCCTGATCCGCTTCGGACACCACGACCCGCGCGTTGCGCACGAGCGCTTCGTCGATCATGCGCCCCTCGAAGGAGATCGCCGCGTGCCCCGCGCCAAGCGCGTCGTCGTACGCAGCGACGAGCGCACGG
>JBKHYB010000426.1:0-516 GCA_046565725.1 Actinomycetota bacterium | reverse complement strand
GCGCGTGCTCTATCCCCTGAGCTACGGGGGCGCGACCTGAACCCTAAAGGAAATGGAGGGATGGTCGGCTCAGGGGGTGGGTGGGACAGGAGTGCTTGGATTCGAACCTGCTTCCGCACAGACCCCGCACTTCGTGCGCCGGAGGCGCGTGCTCTATCCCCTGAGCTACGGGGGCGCGACCTGAACCCTAAAGGAAATGTGGTGCTGCCCGGCTCACGCGGTGATGCTGGCCGGAGGGGGTTGCTGGCGTTAGCATCAGGCCACGATGGCTGCCAAGAGGATCTTGATCTGCGACGACGACCCCGTGATCCTGCGGCTGATCCAGGTCAACCTCGAGCTGGAGGGCTACGACGTCCTGATGGCCCACCACGGCGAGGAGGCCTACGAGGTTGCCACCGAGCACAAGCCCGACCTGATAATCCTGGACATCATGATGCCGCGCTGGGATGGCTACCAGACCTGCGAGCACCTCAAGGCGAACGAAGAGACCAAGCACATCCCCGTGGTGTTCCTGTC
>JBKHYB010000425.1:0-520 GCA_046565725.1 Actinomycetota bacterium | reverse complement strand
ATCATGCAGGAACGCGCCATGGACAACCCCAAGATCGAGTTCCTCTGGGACTCCGTGATAACCGAGGTCCTCGGAGACGGCAAGGTGAGCGGAGCCAAGGTCAAGAACCTTAAGACCGGTGCCGAGACCACGGTTCCGGCCGGAGGCCTTTTCGTTGCCATCGGCCACACCCCCAACACCTCTCTGTTCGAGGGTCAACTCAAGTTGACGGGGGGATACATCGAGACCTTCGGCGAAACGACGGTGACCTCGATCGACGGGGTGTTCGCCGCCGGTGACGTCGTCGACTACCGCTACCGTCAGGCGATCACCGCCGCGGGCATGGGATGCCAGTCCGCTATCGACGCCGAACGGTGGCTCGAGAGCCAGCACTGATCCTCTAGCGGCTGTGCCGCATTAGCCTGGACCGATGCTCCAAGTAGGTCGGGCGCGCCGATGGGTGACTCTGCTGCTGCTCGCTTCGCTCGTCGCCGCCCCCACCGCGCCGGCTCAGACGGAGCACCTTCCGCCCGTCGAGGTC
>JBKHYB010000424.1:0-537 GCA_046565725.1 Actinomycetota bacterium | reverse complement strand
GACACCGGGACCTCGGGCGGCACCGTGAGCGGGGCCGGGACGGGCGGCTCGGGTGGGACCGGCGGCACCGGCACCGTCAAGGCCGCGAAGGACACCATGGGTTCACAGGACACCGCCGCGTCCGGCAAGACCAACGACAGCGGCGCCTCCGGCGGATCGGTCAGCGGGTCCGGTAAGGCTGCGAAGGCCGCCAAGGGCACCCAGGACACCATGAACTCCGCAAAGACCCACGACAGCGGGACCTCTAATGGCACGGTCAAGGTCGCCGGGCAGGACACCGGCGAATCGGGGACCACGAACGACAGCGGGACCTCGGGTGGGTCGGTCTCCGGCCAGACGGTAACGACCGGCACCGGCAAGGATGGGACCGGGACCGGGACCGACACTTCGGGCGACACGGGTGCCTCCGGCCAGACGGTAACGACCGGCACCGGCAAGCATGGGACCGGGACCGGGACCGACACTTCGGGCGACACGGGTGCCTCCGGCCAGACGGTAACGACCGGCACCGGCAAGGATGGGACCGGGACCGGGACC
>JBKHYB010000423.1:0-563 GCA_046565725.1 Actinomycetota bacterium | reverse complement strand
CGGCCCTCGCGGCGTACGCCGAGGACGAGGACGACTCGTTCGTCGAGGACGAGCAGTACTGACCACCCCCACTACCCGGGTACCTGGTACGGCCCGGGAGGAATGAGATCGAGCAATGCCTACCCCCAAGAAGGGCACCCGCCTCGGCGGCAGCCCGGCGCACCAGCGGCTCATGGTCGCGAACCTCGCCACGAGCCTGTTCGAGCACGGTCGGATCACCACGACCGAGGCCAAGGCCCGTGTCCTGCGTCCGGTCGCCGAGCGGCTGATCACCAAGGCCAAGAAGGGTGACCTGCACAACCGTCGCCAGGTCCTCTCCACGATCCGGGACAAGGGCGTCGTGCACACCCTGTTCACCGAATCACCAAGATCGGTCCGCGCAAGGGCGACAACGCCCCCATGGCGGTCATCGAGCTGGTGACCGAGGAGTACACCCCGAAGCCGAAGTCCGAGCGCAAGCCGGCCGCTGCCGCTGCTCCGGCCCCGGCCGCGGAGGAGGCTCCGGCCGAGGTCGAGGCTCCCGAGACCGAGGGTGCTCCCGCCGAGGTGGAGGCTCCGGCCGC
>JBKHYB010000422.1:0-619 GCA_046565725.1 Actinomycetota bacterium | reverse complement strand
CGGAGGCGACCCCGTCGATCCCGCGGAGCTTGTCGAGGCGCGCTTCGTCCACTCCGTACGCCTCCACCTCGACGACCGTCCGGTCGGCGATCGCCGACTTCAGATCGGAGGGGCTGCCCTCGGCGATGAGACGACCGCCGGAGATCACCGCGATCCGGTCGCACAGGCTGTCCGCCTCGAACATGTAGTGCGTGGTCAACAGAACCGTCTTGCCTTCGTCTGTCAGCGAGCCGATCGTTGCGCGCAGCTCGCGAGCCCCCAGAGGGTCGACGCCGATCGTCGGTTCGTCGAGGAACACGACGGGTGGATCGTGAAGCAGCCCCCGCGCGATGTGCAGTCGCTGTCGCATGCCTCGGGAGTAACCCTCCACGCGTTCCTTCTCCCGCCCGTTCAACCCCACGAGCTCGAGCAGGTATCCGATCCGTTGCTTCTGCTCCCGCGGCCCCACGCCGTAGAGCTCGGAGAAGTACTTCAGGTTATCGAGGGCCGAGACGCGCTCGTACAAGCCGCGATCGCCGCCGAACACGTAGCCGATCTGCCTGCGGACGGCCCGAGCCTCATCCACGACGTCGTGTCCGAGCACCCTGGCCGAGCCGGAGGTGGGGATCAGGAGCGTGAT
>JBKHYB010000421.1:0-625 GCA_046565725.1 Actinomycetota bacterium | reverse complement strand
CTTCACCGCCGGCTACGGCGAGCTGCTGGACGACCCGAGCGAGGCCGCCTCGAGCACCGGGTCGACCACGTCATGACCCGGGGGAGCGTGGGGCTGGTCGGCTCACGGCGCTACGGCGTCGACCCGGACGGCCGGACTGCCAGCGGGATGTGGCCGTCCGACCACGCCGGCGTCATGGCCACGCTCCTGCCGTGACGCCGGCCCCTCCCTGGGCTTGGCCCCGGTGACCGACGGCACCGGCCCGCCCGACGCCCGAACTCGTGGGCGGTCATGGCCGACCCGGAGGGCAACGAGTTCTGCGTGGCCTGAGGCGGCCGCCACGACCGGTGCCAGACTGGCGCCAGCATCCTGTCGCTCGACACGGCGGGGGGGGCGCCCATGAACCTTCTGCCCCTGAACAGGCTCGGCGGCCGGGACACCGGGGACGGGCAGCTCGACTTGGGGGTGTCCTGCCCTGGGTGTCGGCCGCCGACGGCAACCGGCTCTGGCTCAAGATCATCCACGAGCGGGACCAGTTCATCCAGGACGTGCCGCCGATCCGGGTGGAGCTCCACCACTCGGTCGACGACACCTACGGGGACTACTGGAGCACCTCCGTCCGCCTGGGCTCCACCGCCGGGCCGTC
>JBKHYB010000420.1:0-647 GCA_046565725.1 Actinomycetota bacterium | reverse complement strand
ACGCTGCTGTCGTCGTACATCTTCGTGCGGGCCGCCTCCAAGGAGTGGCCGCTGGACCACATCGAGCCGCCCGAGCTGGGCCTCATCTGGTTCTTCACCGCCGTGCTGCTGGGCAGCAGCGGCCCAATGTTCTTCGCCGAGCACGGCATCAGGAAGGGGAACCAGGCCCGGCTCCGGCTGGGGCTGGCCCTGGTCTTCCTGATGGGCGCCACCTTCCTCGGGTTCCTGGCCTACGAGTACCACGAGCTCGAGTTCGGCATCCGCGACAACGCCTACGGCACGCTCTTCTACACGATCACCGGGCTCCACGGGGCGCACGTGGTGGGCGGGCTGCTCATGATCGGCATGCTCCAGATCAAGGCGTGGATGGGGAAGTTCACGGCCGAGCGCCACGAGACGGTGGCCGTCATCGGGATGTACTGGCACTTCGTGGACGTGGTGTGGATCTTCGTGTTCTCGACCCTCTACCTGTCGGTCCAGTTCGAATGAACGTCAAGGCGCTGTCGCGGTTGAGCCCCGCCATCCGTCCCGGCGGGCTGATGCTCTGGGTCGCCGTCGTGACCGGCATCGCCGCGTGGGCGGCGCACATCCTGCTGCTTTCGGCCCTGGTGCGCTGGACGTGCAACGAGGACGGCTCGCGCTGGGTG
>JBKHYB010000419.1:238-670 GCA_046565725.1 Actinomycetota bacterium | reverse complement strand
CGTCTCGGTGAGCACCTGGGTGCCGTGCTTGGCCGCGGTGTAGCCGCCACCGCCCTCGTAGGCGATCCGGCCCGCGGTGGAGCCGACGTTGACGATCGTGCCGGCGCCGGAGGCGATGAGCGCGGGGAGCAGGGCCTGGGTGACCTGGAGCAGGCCGATGACGTTGACCTCGTACATCGCGCGCCAGTCCTCCGCCCGTGCGTCGGCCACGAAGTCCGCGCCGATCGCACCGCCGGCGTTGTTGACCAGCACGTCGAGCCGCTCGCCCACGACCTCGGCGAGCGCGGCGACGTCGTCGGCGGAGGTCACGTCGCAGCGCAGCGCCGTACCCCCGATCTCGTCGGCGAGGGCGCGGACGCGGTCCTCGCGCCGGGCGGTGCAGTACACGTGGAAGCCCTCCGCGGCGAGGCGGCGGGCGGTCGCGGCACCGAT
>JBKHYB010000419.1:0-228 GCA_046565725.1 Actinomycetota bacterium | reverse complement strand
CGGCGGTCGGGGTGCTCGGGGTGCTCCGGATCGCGGTCATGGCTCCCATCCTGACGCCGACGGGGCCGGGAGTGTGAGACGGGTCGCCCCCGGTGGTGCCGCCGCCCCGGTTCGCGGCAGACTGCGGCCATGACCGTCAGCAGGCTGGGTTCGATCGCCGCCGTCCTCGGGAGCGTGGCGTGGATCGTCGCAGCCCTGCTCGCCTGGGGGGACGACGAGCTGGGTGCG
>JBKHYB010000418.1:462-677 GCA_046565725.1 Actinomycetota bacterium | reverse complement strand
CCGTCGGCGACGCGGTGGTCCGGGTGGAGGTCTGGCGCGACCGGCGCTTCGACGACGAGTTGCAGCCGGTGGTCCTGACCTACTCCCCCTACAACTCGATCGCCGAGCCGGAGCCGGCCCGCGACTCGCTCGGCGAGACGTTCGTGCCGAAGGGCTATGCCCGCGCCGTCGCCGACGTGCTCGGCACCCGCGGCTCCACGGGGTGCTGGGACTAC
>JBKHYB010000418.1:0-452 GCA_046565725.1 Actinomycetota bacterium | reverse complement strand
AGTCCGGTGTCGACGTGGTGAAGTGGCTCGCGAAGCGGCCGTGGTCGAACGGCAAGGTGGCGATGACCGGCGGCTCCTACAACGGCACGACGGCCACGATGGTCGCGGCCCGGGGTGACGACGTTCCTCAGCTCAAGGCGATCGTGCCCATCGCGGGCATCAGCCGCTGGTACGGATACGCCTACGGCAACGGCGTGCGCTACTTCCTCAACTCCGAGGTGCCCTCCGACGAGGGCTTCGACACCCCGATCGCGTTCGACGTCGGCTTCGGCAAGACGGTCGCGGCCGACCCGATGGGGCAGCACTTCGCCGACACGATGCGGGCCCGCGCCGCCGAGTGCGACGCCTCGGAGCACACCGAGGAGGGCTACAGCCGCAACCCCGACTACGACGCGTTCTGGCGCGAGCGCGACTACCGGAGGCACGCGAACGACTTCCGGGCCGCGGTGCTC
>JBKHYB010000417.1:0-694 GCA_046565725.1 Actinomycetota bacterium | reverse complement strand
TCATGCGCGACATGGCTTCGGGCGAAGTGCTTGAGGTACTCGCTACCGACCCCGGCTCGGTCCCGGACTTCAACGCCTGGTCGAAGTCAACCGGGAACCCTCTGCTCGAGCACACGGAGACCGATGGGGTCCTCAGATTCCTTCTAGAGAAGAGGTGAGGGTGGTGACACTCATGGAGCAGAAGGTCGACGAGCAGCCTTCGTCGGCCGAGGAGCCGGGTGGCGACCGTCTCGTGATCATGGCGTGGAGTGGCGAGCTCGACCGGGTGTGGCCCACCATGATCCTTGCGACCACGGCTGCAGCGATGGGTAAGGAGGTGACGGTCTTCTTCACCTTCTGGGGACTGTTCCCACTCGTTAAGGAAGATGTGCGCATCACCGGCGAGAACTGGATGCAGAAGATGCTGTCGATGACGAACCGCGGCGGCACCGAACACCTGAAGCTGTCGAAGATGAACTTCGCGGGCGCGGGTCCGGCGATGATGAAGAAGCTGGCTCGAGAGCACGGGGTGGCGAGCCCCAAGGAACTGCTGGAAGTGGCTGTCGATCTCGGCGTCAAGCTGATCCCTTGTCAGATGACCATGGACCTGTTGGGACTCACGAGGGATGATCTGATCGATGGACTAGAAGACCCTGCAGGAGCGGCCACCGCCCTTGCGGCGACCACCAACGCGGCTACGCTGTTCATCTAGGAC
>JBKHYB010000416.1:0-714 GCA_046565725.1 Actinomycetota bacterium | reverse complement strand
CCTACGCCGGCGACGACCGGGACCCAAGCTGGTACCGCAACCTGCTCGCCGAGCCGGGCGTCGAGGTGACCCGGGGCGGCCGGCGCGAGCCGATGACGGCGCGGCCGGCCAGGCCCGACGAGCGGGCCCGCCTGTGGCCGACGATCGTGGCGACGTACGGCGGCTACCGGCGCTACCAGGAGCGCACGGCGCGGGAGATCCCCCTCGCCGTGCTGACGCCCCGCGCCGTCAGGGGATGAGCGCCTCCTGGGTCTGGGGATTGAGGTAGGGCAGCCTGCGGTTGCCGGCCACCTCGGGCCCCACCAGGTCCATCACGTCCACGCCCCGCAGCGAGTCGTTGGTGAAGATGCGGCCGTTGTACCAGTACGACGACCACGTGCGTCCGCCCGACGGCCGGTAGTAGCCGATCTCGGCGGCCGCCGGGGTGGCGCCGGCGAGGAGGGCGTCCACGTCGACGACGCTCGTGCCCGCGGTGTAGGCCGACGACACCAGCACCTTGCGGCCGTCGCGCAGCGGCACGAAGTTGAAGTTGTGCATGGTGCACACGCCCGGCTCCGACCGGGGGATCTTGTAGTTGGCGAGGAAGGCGCCGGTGGCGGCGTCGACGAACCAGATGCGGCCCTGGAGGTCGTTCGGGTCCACGCACCGGGGCGCCCCTCCCCCGCCCGACTCGTCGCCGAAGGCCACGACCCGGCCGTCCCAGCTGAACGTCGA
>JBKHYB010000415.1:0-735 GCA_046565725.1 Actinomycetota bacterium | reverse complement strand
GCTATACGAGCGATTCCCGACTCGAAATTCTCCTAACCGGAGCGCTTGAGGCCCTCGACCTCGCTTTCGGACAGCGACGTGAGCAGTTTCTGAGGATGACGGCGCAACTTTCGGTCTATCGCCCATCCGGCGAGGCGCGGAAGGCGACGGGCCACTGTTAACTCGACCCGCGACCGCAGGCTCGTCGTCCCAGGCCTGCCGGTGGCGCAGGCACGGACGATCGCGGAAGCGGCCTTGTCTACGGTGTCGGCTCGCACGATGCCTTCCAAAGCGACACCTTGGGCGCGTGACGCGTCGTGGATCTTCGTGCGGACATAGCCGGGATGCACGGTGACGACCGAGATGCGGCCTCGGTACTCAAGAGCGAGCGCGGCGGAGTAGGCATCCAGTGCTCGTTTGCTGGCGCTGTAGGCCGCAGCGAACGGCAGGTCGACGAAAGCAAGCCCCGACGAGATGTTCACCACGCGGCCCCCGGACGCCAGCAGATATCCCATCGCTGCGGCCGTGGTGTTCCACGCACCGAAGAAGTTCACGTCGAGTATCCGGCGAGCGGAAGCGTCTGGGAACGCGCCGGCATCGTGGGCCGACCCGATGCCGGCGTTGTTGATCAGGATGTCGATGCCTCCCAGCCGTTCGGCCGCACGACCTACCGCGGCACTGATGGCGTCGCGATCGGTGACATCGCCGTGAAGCACACCGTTGCCGGTGAGGTCGATGCCGGCCACCGATGCACCG
>JBKHYB010000414.1:224-772 GCA_046565725.1 Actinomycetota bacterium | reverse complement strand
GCCGGCGGCCTGGACCCACAGGAAGATGACGAAGCCGCGATGACGGGAGCTCCACACGTCGGGGGGAAGCGGGTCACCTCGGGGGAAGGCTCGACGAACGAGATCCAACGTCCGCTCGACGTGTCCGGATGGGGCCGCTTCTCTCAGAAGCATCTGCACCTCTTAGGTTGGCTCGCTGAAAAGAGTACTCACCACCGGAGCCGTTGTCACTTGGTTTTTCGGTCGGTCGGGCCCCGCCGGCCTTCGCCCCCGACTCCTGGCAACGGACGAGGCTCGTCGCCCCGGTAGAGTCTCCTGCTGAACCAGGCCGGGGTAGCTCAGTCGGCAGAGCGATTCACTCGTAATGAATAGGTCAGGGGTTCGATTCCCCTCCCCGGCTCTGACCTGCGGAAATAGGCATAATCGCCTACTCCCAGACCTTGCTAGACGCAGCCTCACCGGATTATTCTGTGGGGGTGAAAGGGTCTTCTGCTCTTGCGGAAATCGGCCGAATCCGAGGAGAGGCGTCGCTCTGGGCCGACCATCTAGCGGCTAGGAACCTCTCTCCG
>JBKHYB010000414.1:0-214 GCA_046565725.1 Actinomycetota bacterium | reverse complement strand
ATGCAAAACGGGGCAAGCGTGCCCCGAAAAACACGAAAGCGAGCCTCCGAACGGCATGAGAGCCCTCTAATCCGCCGCTCATAGAGCGCTCACGCCTGCTGGCTACAACTGTCCCGACAGCAGGTTGGCTTTCTAGAAGGAGGAGACATGATCGGAAGGGCGGCAACGTTGATGCTGGGACTGGCGATGGCGGCCGGGATCCCCGCAGGAGCAG
>JBKHYB010000413.1:0-797 GCA_046565725.1 Actinomycetota bacterium | reverse complement strand
TCTCCCGGTAGCTTCGGGAGATCTCTCTCGGATCGACGTCCTTCAACCACTCATCTGGGATCAGATCGGGGCGGCCGCACATCTCTGCGAAATGGATCGTCCACACCTTGGGCACGACGGTCTCCGCCTGATAGCCGCCCCCACCGGTCGCGACCCAACGGCCCTCGCAGTAGTCGTCGGCGGTCTCCCGGAGCACCTCAGCCATCCGGGGGTAGGCGCGCATCGTCAGGGCGAGGTTGGCGAGCGGATCGTTGTGATGTGTGTCCGCGCCGAGCTGCGTCAGCATCAGTTGAGGACGGAATGCTTGCGCCAGCGTCGGTACCACCTCGTAAAGCGCCCACAGATAGTCGGCATCGCCGGTGTACGGCATGAACGGGATGTTGGCCGACGTCCCCTTGGCGTCGCCGCTGCCGATCTCGTCCTCGAAGCCCGTGCCCGGATACAGGTAGCGACCAGACTGATGCAACGACACCGTCAGCGCGCGGGGGTCATCGTAGAAGATCCACTGAACCCCGTCCCCGTGATGGACGTCCACGTCTACGTACATCACTCGCCAGTCCGGGTGTCGGTCGAGTACGTGCGCGATCGCGACCGCGGGGTCGTCATAGATACAGAAGCCGGAAGCCTCGGCGCGCCGAGCATGGTGAAGTCCACCCGCCGGATTGAACGATCTGCGTGCAGTGCCGTTCAGAACTGCATCGGCCGCAGTGATGGACGCGCCGCAAACCGCCGCGGAGGCTCGATGCATGCCATCGAAGATCGGGTTGTCTCCCGTTCCGAGCCCGTAGTCGAATCCC
>JBKHYB010000412.1:0-800 GCA_046565725.1 Actinomycetota bacterium | reverse complement strand
TCAACTTCGGCTGGAACCTCTGGAGAGGCCTTCTGTCCGAGCGGTCTGCGGTGTGCACGATCGATCTGCCCAACGCTGCCCTCACCGACATCCAGATCGGAGCGGAGTGGGTCGCGCTGGCAAGCCAGATCATCTACGAAGGGACCGGCGAGGACGTCGACATCATCGGGCACAGTCAGGGAGGGCTGGTCCCCCGGTGGGCGATCAAGTACTTCTCGCCCGGACGTTTCGAGGTAGACGACTACATCGGTCTCGCGAGCCCCAACCACGGCACTCTCGTCGCCGATTCCTTCGTGTTCGGATGCTTCGAGTCCTGTTGGCAGATGAAGACGACCTCGATGTTCCTCGAAGCGCTGAACTCGGGAGACGAGACGCCGTTCGCCACCGACTACACGAGCATCTACTCCGCAAGCGATGAACTGGTCCAGCCCATCGGGACCCAGGACCTGGACGGCGGAACCAACATCCTGCTTCAGGACATCTGCCCTGGTCGACCGGTAGATCACGTCGGTATCGCGGCCGACAACCTCACCTGGCGTCTGATCCTCGACGCATTGAAGAACGAGGGTGCGGCAGACCCGTCATCGTTGCCCGACGACATCTGCACGACCGGTCAGATGCCCGGCACTACTTATCCGGATCCGGCTCACTTCCCGCCCAACTGGGGAGACGGACACTTCACCGACCGGGAACCAGAGCTCAAGCCCTACGCTCGCTGAGCTTCACTCGAACTCGGGAAGACCCTCGAACGTCGTCGATGCTTCGGCGTAGAGGCGACGCGGGATGCGACCTGCTCCTCG
>JBKHYB010000411.1:0-803 GCA_046565725.1 Actinomycetota bacterium | reverse complement strand
CCCTTCCAACGCACCGAGAAACCGTCTGGGTTCACTCCGCTCCCGGGTCCACCCATCCCCCAATCGTTGTTGATGGAGGTCTCACAACGGGTCAGCACCGGGGTGCCGGACAGCGTGGTGTTGTTGAAGTACTGCGCCTCGAATTGGCCCTTCGCACAGCCCTGAGGTGCAGGTGCGGGCTCAGGCGTGGGCTCGGGAGCGGGGGCGGGGGCCGGCTCGGTGGCCGTCTTGCTCCACGAGGTCTTAGCGACGGCCTGTCCGGTAGCTTCGTAGTACTCGACCAGGACGACGTGGTCGCCGGCGGTCATCGAGCGGGTCGCCGAATGGTCCGTCGCGACCTGATCGCTCCAGCGATCGAGAAGCATCGTTCCGTCGACCGACATCCGCATGCCGTCATCGGTGGTGATGGCGAAGCGGTGATCGCCCGCCTCGAAGGCGAAGGTGCCCTTCCAGCGGACCGAGAAACCGTCGGGGTTCACTCCACTAGCGGGTGCAGCGGTGCCCCAATCGTTGTTGATAGATGTCTCACAGCGGGTGAGCACCGGGGTGCCGGACAGCGTGGCGTTGTTGAAGTACTGCGCCTCGAACTGGCCCTTCGCACAGCCCTGAGGTGCAGGTGCGGGCTCGGGAGCGGGAGCCGGCGTGGGCTCAGGAGCGGGAGCCGGGGTGGGCTCGGGAGCAGGGGTCGGCTCGGGAGCGGGGGTCGGCTCGGGAGCGGGCGCGGGGGCCGTCTTGCTCCACGAGGTCTTGGCGACCGCTTGTCCGGTAGCTTCGTAGTACTCGACCAGGACGACGTGGTCGCC
>JBKHYB010000410.1:0-875 GCA_046565725.1 Actinomycetota bacterium | reverse complement strand
TCAGCAGGGGGTCGAGCAGGGCCGCGAAGAGCGTGAATCCTCCCTGCACCACGGCGATCGTGAACAGCGAGGCCAGGGCTCCCCAGCCGTAGACCGAGGCGAAGCCGATCGCGGTGATGCCGTCGAGCGTGGACTTGATCGCGAGCAGACGGATGCTGAGGCCGAGCCCGTCTTCGACCGAACCCAACAGTGTCAATGGGCCCACACAGAAGACCGTGGAGGCCACCACGAAGCCCTCGACGAACGGCGAGTGGGACGTGACCTTCAGGTCTGTGGCGTCGGAGTCCGACACCCCGAGGCGCGCCTGGAGTTTGCCCCCGAGGCCCTCGAGACGTTCTTCCAGGTGGAGCAGCTCGCCCACGATCGCCCCGACCGTGAGCGCCGCGATCATGATCACCGCACGGCGCAGCCCACGGTCCGCGTCGAACAGCGGCTCGAAACCGACCACGGCGATGGCGACGGTAGCCAGACCGATCCCCTGCATGATCGTGCGCCTCACGCGTTCGGGGAAACGGTGGCCGGCATAGAGGCCGATCAGCCCGCCGGCTGCAACCGTCGCGATGTTGATGAGGGTGCCTAAGCCTCGCATCGGCTGCCCGTCGTAGCATGCGTTGCCATGCGTGGCACTTTGACATATCCGGCCCCCACAGCGGCGCATCGATGAACGACATCGAGGCCCTCCGGGAGGTCACGGCCGAGGTCATCGAGTGCCGTCGCTGCCCGAGGTTGGTCGAGTGGCGCGAACGGGTCGCTGCGGAGAAGCGTGCTGCCTTCCGCACCGAGGACTACTGGGGCCGTCCCGTACCCAGCTTCGGCGACCCCGGGGCCAGGGTGCTCGTGGTCGGCCTCGCTCCGGCCGCCCACGGCGGGAACCG
>JBKHYB010000409.1:216-1019 GCA_046565725.1 Actinomycetota bacterium | reverse complement strand
TCGCGGGCGGAGCGGGTGACGCCGAGGGATCGGCTGATGTGGGTTCGTCGGTCGGTTCATCGCCGCCCATGTCGAGTCTGAACGGCGGGTACCTGTCGGTCATCAGCCCTGCGTAGGCAGCGACCCGCAAGACCCACCTGTTGAGTCCCAGCAGCAGGTCGAAGAGTCCGTGGGGGTAGCGGCCGGTGAACAGGATCGAAGCCCCTGCGATGAAAGTGAGGATGCCGATCAGTCCGAACCCAGTGGTCTCCCAGTCATCGCCGATCGAGATCGGCCACGCGCCCCCCATCAGTAGACCCACGACGATGTAGTGGGGGATGGCGAGTAGCCACCACTTGACGAGCACCAGTCCTCTCGATAGTTCGCCCGGATACTCGATCTCTAGATGTGCCGGGAACTCGGCGTCTTCACGCATGGTGAAAGGTGGATACCGGTCTGTTCCGAGAGCGCTGGTCGCGTAATAGCCGACCCGCCAACTCCACCGCAGAACGCCCACGTTGAACTCGAAGATCGAACGGGGATACCGCCCCGTGAAGAGGATCGAGAAGAATGCGAAGACGCTCAGAAAGAAGAACGTTGTCCATAGGAAGGCGAGAACGATGTAGTGGGGTATCGCAAGGAACCACTTAACAAGCCAAAGCCAGCGGGACAGTTCCTTGTCGAGAGTCGCCCGCACCTTCACTGGATAGGCCAGGTGTGTGGCCACGATTCAACACTCCTTCCGCGGGATCCGGTTCCGCGTTCTCGGTTGCATTCCGAGCATGCCATCGGTTGGCCCCAACTCATCCGGACAACGTTCGCAT
>JBKHYB010000409.1:0-206 GCA_046565725.1 Actinomycetota bacterium | reverse complement strand
ATGAGAATGGGAGACATGGTCTTACGGATCCTCGCCACTTCGGCTCTGATCGCACTGGTTTCGGGCTGCGGAGGTGAACCCACGCCCGGTCCGGTATCCGGCCCCTCCGTCTCCCCCTCGGTCGATCCGCTTACTCCCGAGCCGCTCCCTCGGGACCAGCTCTATGAGGGGACCGGGGTGGTGCTCGACGCCCCCGATGAAGACCC
>JBKHYB010000408.1:0-1034 GCA_046565725.1 Actinomycetota bacterium | reverse complement strand
TGCGTCCTCGGCATCGACCTCCGATCCGGAGCCCCCCAGATCGACGGTCCCCTGAGAAGCATCCTCGTCGCGGGCTACCCCGTCGACGGCCTTCAGCTCGCGCCCTGCGTAACGACGCGCGACGTCCTCGAGGGCATATCCGCTGGCTCCAGGATCGAGCAGATAGGCGCCCACCTGTGTGTCGAGAACGAGCCCGGCGAGCGATATCCCGATCGCATCGAGATGGATGATCGCCCTTCTGCCCCCGTGGGCGATCTTGGGTCGTGTGGGATCGACGAGCACCGCTCCCAACTTCGACCGCGCTTCTTCGGGTGAAACTCCGTCGGGACCGACCGGTACATAGGCGGTCTTGTCGTCGTATGCGAAAGCGAGAGACCGGGGAGCCGATCTTGCCCCGAGAGCGACTACGTCGATGGAGAAACGTTCGGCCGCAGAAAGCTCCGCCGCTAGATCACCCAAGCTCGATGAGGTCGAGAAGACGCGCACCTCGAGTTCGAACGCTTCCCCTTCGCCCGATGCGACCTCGGGAAGATCAGCGACGAGCCGTTCGTAGAGGGTGCGGAATTCGAGGGACGTGAACAACTCCTTGAGACGTCCCTCGACATCCAGCGTCCCCATGTGCATCTCGTCGATCTCGATACCTTCGAGCGGAACCTCAGCCAAGGTCGCCAGCTTCTTGTTCAGTTTCACCTGCTCGGCATGAGCGGCGAGGTTCTGGGAGAGCTTCGGGGTCTGCTCGTCGGCGTGGACGAGCACCTCTTCAGCGCTCCCGTACTTCTGGACGAGCTTCGCCGCGGTCTTGGTGCCGACACCCGGAACCCCCGGCAGGTTGTCCGACGGATCGCCTTCTAGAGCCTTGAGGTCCACGTACTTCGACGGCGGAACCCCATACCGATCCTCCACTGCCTTGGGGTCCATCTCCACGATGTCGGTGATCCCACGACGGTTGTACAGAACATGGATGGAATCGTTCACGAGTTGGAAGAAGTCGCGGTCCCCGGTGACGATCTTGACGTCTATGTCTCTGGCGGCTG
>JBKHYB010000407.1:0-1102 GCA_046565725.1 Actinomycetota bacterium | reverse complement strand
CGATCACGTCGAAGTCCTCGGGCTTCTCGGACACCATCTCCTGGCGTTCGACCGCCTTGCGGACGCTGATCAGCTGATCGCGCAGCTTCGCAGCCATCTCGTAGCTCTGGGTCCGGGCGTGTTCCCGCATCTCTGCTTCGAGGCGGTCGAGGACGGGTTTCGTGTTCCCATCGAGGAAGTCGCACAGCTCCATGACGATCTGACGGTGTTCCTCGGGCGACACGGCCCCTATGCACGGCCCGGAGCAGCGTTCGATGTGGAACAGCAGGCAAGGCTTACCCCTACGGTGACAGCGGTCGTAGACGCCCTGGCTGCAGGTGCGGATCGGAAAGGTCCGCAGGAGCAGGTCCAGGGTCTCCCGGATCGCGTAGGCGTGGGCGAACGGGCCGTAGTAGCGGACCCCCTTCTTCTTGGCACCTCGCAGCACCCTGGCCCGAGGGATCTCTTCGTTAAGCGTCACCGCCAGGTAGGGATAGCTCTTGTCGTCTCGATAACGAACGTTGTATCGAGGCCGGTGCTCTTTGATCAGATTCAGCTCGAGGTGGAGAGCCTCCACCTCGTTGCGGGTAACGATCCACTCAACGTCGGCTGCGGCTTCGACCATGGCAGCGGTCCGTGGGTGCAGATCCGAAGCGAAGTAGTTGGAAAGACGGGAGCGCAGGGATTTGGCCTTGCCGGCGTAGATCACACGGCCGGAGGCATCCTTGAAGAGATAGGCGCCGGGTTTGTCCGGGATGGACCCGGGCTCGGGTCGCTCAAGCGTCCGCTGCACTCGCATCCCTCAATAATCCCCCACCCCCGGGCTATCCCCCGAGGCTCCGGCGTGGCGTCAGTCTTGCGAACCACCCACGTCGTCGACCGCGGTGGGCCCGAGGCCGGCGAACAACGTGCCACCGGGCAGGTAAGGGATCGGATCGATGGGCATCTCGTTCACACGCAGTTCGAAGTGGAGGTGGTCCCCAAAGCAGCGTCCCGTACAACCGACCTCACCGAGGACGTCGCCGGTGTCTAGCGCATCCCCCACGCCAACGGTAATCGCCGAAAGGTGCGCGTACAGGGTCGCCACACCGTTGCCATGATCGATCACCACCACGTTGCCGTA
>JBKHYB010000406.1:0-1106 GCA_046565725.1 Actinomycetota bacterium | reverse complement strand
GACCCGAAGTTTTCCTATCCCTGCAGCGATCCTCGGCACTAATAGGAAAACTTCGACGCTCTCAGTGCTCTTGGCGCCAGACCTCCCACTCGCCATCGAGCGTCTTTCCGACCAGCACCCGAACCTGAGACAGGCTGGCACTGTCGTCGAAGGGGCCGCCCTGCCACGAGAACGACGCCGTCAAGGATCGTTCGGCGACCCAGTCCGGACATCCGGACGCTTCCGCCGGAGCCTCGCCGAGGCTGATATCCGAGAAGCCGGTCGCCTCTTTGGGTTGCACGAACTCGGCCCACTCCTCGACCGCTTGTCGTGCAGCTCCCATGTCGTTCGCATGTAGCAGGCGAGGACATTGCAGAACCGTACCGAACGGAGGGTCAACGATGCTGATCGTTACGCCTACGTCGCCGGACCCGGACGAAGATCTTCGGAACCCGTTCGGCCCCACCTCGAAAGATCCGATGAGATCGACCATAAGTTGGCCGGCGTTGAAATCTGCTGGAGTGGTGATGGCGCCGAAAGCCCGAGCCCCGTTGAAGACGACAAGACTGAGTCCCCGGTCCTCGAAAGGAGGCTCCGATACCCACATGTGGGCAGCTCTCTGGGAGTTGATGCCGACATCCATCTCTATCGGTGAGTCCAGGATCACAAAGGCTCGGCCCCATCCCTTTATGACGCCCCCTCCCGCCGATACCCCCTGCCCCGCCTTCTCCAGCGCGATGCAATCGGTAGGTTCGAAGCCTTCGACCCTGAGTTCGTAGCATGTGCCGCTCTTCTGGCCATTGAAGGTGTGGCGGTTGATCTCGAAGTTGCGGCCCCAGATCTCGCCCGAACCCGCCGGAGTGACTATCTCGACCAAGTTCGGGCCGTCAGCCTCTACGGTTTCCTCAACCATCCGAGCATCTTTCTTCTCTCCGGCGACTTCGTTCTTCAGGGGGCCGGAGGCGAAGCTCATCGCCACCATCGTCAGAGCCACGATGGAGGCTGCGATGCCGGTCAGCAGGAAACCCTGGCGGACCCTGATGCGGCGACGGGATCGGGAACTCAGAGGCGCGGCCGAGATGTGCTCGGTCTCGCGGTGCAGCATCTGGCTCAAGCGATCTTGCGAC
>JBKHYB010000405.1:0-1121 GCA_046565725.1 Actinomycetota bacterium | reverse complement strand
CGACCGCGGCGACGGTGTAGTCGCCCGGTTCCGTGAACATCGCTCCGATCTCGAGCCGGGCCGGCGTACCGGCCTTCTTGCCTTGCACGCAGTAGGTGTGCGCCATGACGAACGGTGCCCGGTCGCCGCCTTCGTCGAACCACACCTGCACTTCGGTGATCGACGAGTTCGGGTCGTGGGCCTTCACGATCAGGATCTCTTCGTCGCAGACCCCCTGTTCGTCGCACTCTCCCGACGATGTGGTCACGGGCGGGTCTTCGAACCGGAGGACGGTGATCCGCGGTCTCTTGTGGCCGGGGTCGGCTCCCGACGTCGACACCGATCCCATCGATCCGAACGCCACCAGCACCAACAGCACAACGATCCGGCGCATCCAAGCCTCCTTCCCACCGCCCCATCATCCACTCAGACGACATCCGACCAGCCGAGGTTCCCGAACCTCTTGGGCCATCGAGACTGTGAGATGTAGGTCATACGGCCCATACATCTGAGAGAACGGATGTGGATACTGACCTCAAGGTTCGAGCCCTACGGACCGAGTTGTTGAGAAAGGGTGCTTGGAGGAGCGAGCGTCGGCGAACTTCAAGCTCTATAACGAGGATGTAGACCGAAGCGTGCAGGCAGTAGCCGATCGCCCGGCTCATCTCTCACAAGCTGGGGACCACGCAGCCGGAACGGCCCCCTCCCAGCACCCTTCTATCTCCCCTCCTCCATCTCCGCTCTCCTCTTTCCCGTGTCCGTCCCTTGCTCCTTATACCCTGGGGGGGTATGGTATCGTCTGCACCGACGCTACCGGAGGGATGCAGGATGGAGACGATGACCCACGCCGACCACCAAGCAACCACCCACAACGGGTCCCACGAGCCCGCTTCGGGGGCGGACCACGAGGCTCACGACAAGCACGCTGGTCACGATCCCGCCCAGTTCCGTAACCGCTTCTGGCTGACGCTCGCGCTGACGATCCCGGTCGTCTACTTCAGCGAGATGTTCCAGGAGCTGCTCGGCTACGAGGCCATCCGGTTCTTCCTGAGCGAGGCCGTCTCCCCCGCTTTGGGCACGCTGATCTTCCTGTACGGGGGATGGCCCTTCTTGCGGGGTGCCGTGATGGAGGCGCGCTGGCG
>JBKHYB010000404.1:0-1151 GCA_046565725.1 Actinomycetota bacterium | reverse complement strand
GATGTCCCACCCGAGCGCGTCGTCGAGGTATCGAGGTGGATGTACGACGAGGGCATCACCTCGATCTCGTACGGAGACACCACGGGCATGGCCACGCCCCGCCGCGTGACCGAGGTGATCGAAGCGCTGCGCTCGGCCCTCCCGGGCCTCGAACTCAACATGCACTTCCACGACACCCGAGGCACCGGTCTCGCCAACGTGCTTGCGGCCCTGGAACTCGGCGTCGATTACTTCGATGCGAGCGTCGGGGGCATGGGCGGCAGTCCCTACGCCGACGGAGCCACCGGCAACATCACCACCGAGGACCTCGTCCACATGCTGACCGACACGCGCATCGACACGGGAGTCGACCTCGACGCACTGATCGACGCCGCCCGCGTAGCGCAGGACTTCATCGAGGGCGAGCTGCCGAGCAAGATGCTGAAAGCCGGCCCCCGCTGGAACGTCTCCGGCCCGATAACCGAATCCGACCTCGCATGAAAGCCTTCCTGTGGTACCTCCTCGCGGGCATCACATCGTTCACCTTCGTACTGTTCGTTCTCGGTATCCCGACCGTCGACGCCTCTGGAGACACCTACCGGCCGCCGCAGCTTCTGATCGCAGCCGGGATCGGTGGAGCCTTTCTCTGGCTCACAAAGGGATGGGTGCTCCGCGACAGATGGCCCCGCTGACCTCCTGATGGTCACGCCTCGGCCCGGGTAACTGACGCTGAGCGTCAGTTTCCTGGGCTCGGGCACGCCGGTCCGCTCTCTGATTCCATGGAACTTCCGGAAAGTGAAAGTTCCGTGGCACTGGAGGGCTAGTCGATGCGAGGCAAGGCCCCGTTCGGCTAGCCTTGCGGCGTGTTCGACAAGATCCTCATCGCAAACCGGGGCGAGATCGCCGTCCGCATCGCCCGGACCTGCCGTGACCTCGGGGTCAAGGCCGTCGCCGTCTATTCCGACGTCGACGCCAACGCCAAGCACCGGCGCGTCGCCGACGAGAGCGTCCATCTCCCCGGCATCGCCCCCAACGAGACCTATCTCAACGTCGAGGCCATCATCGGAGCCGCCAAGGACACCGGTGCGCAAGCGATCCATCCCGGCTACGGCTTCCTCGCCGAGAACGCCGACTTCGCACGGCTCGTCGAGGGAGCGGGGCTGACCTGGATC
>JBKHYB010000403.1:0-1170 GCA_046565725.1 Actinomycetota bacterium | reverse complement strand
TCGTCGAGCACAACAAGGGCACCGAGGATCTCGTGATCGTGGGCATCCGGACCCGAGGAGCTCCGCTGGCCGACCGGATCGCTCGCATGATCGCGGAGTTCGAGGGCGTGGATCTGCCCTCAGGCGCCCTCGACGTCACCCTCTACCGAGACGATGTCGCCCTGCGGAGCCCGCGCAGCCTAGAGGCCACCACGGTTCCGGCCGACCTCGACGGACGGGTCGTCGTGCTGGTGGACGATGTCTTGTACACCGGCCGCACCATCAGGGCGGCTTTCGATGCGCTGTTGGACCTCGGCAGGCCCCGCGCCGTGAGGCTCGCCGTTCTGGTAGACCGGGGCCACCGTGAGCTGCCGATCCGGGCCGACCACGTCGGCAAGAACCTCCCCACCTCGGCGGGCGAGGTCGTGAGGGTCCACCTGGAGGAGATCGATGGTGAAGACGCCGTGCTGATCGGTCTGCCGGAAGGAGCCGCGTCGTGATCAAGCATCTGCTGTCGATGGACCAGCTCACCGCGGAGGACATCACGAAGATCCTGGACACCGCGGATTCGCTCCGTCAGGTCACGGATCGCCCGATCAAGAAGCTCCCCACGCTCAGGGGACGGACGGTCTGCAACCTCTTCTACGAGGCGTCGACACGCACGCGCATCTCGTTCGAGCTGGCGGCCAAACGACTGTCGGCCGACGTGATCAACTTCGCCGCCGATTCGAAGTCGTCGGTGGCCAAGGGAGAGTCCTTCAAGGACACGGCCTGGACGCTGGAGGCGATGGGCGTGGATGCGATCATCGTTCGCCATGGCTCCTCGGGAGCACCGCATCAGCTCTCGCGGTGGGTGAAGGCCAGCGTCATAAACGCAGGCGACGGGGCGCATGAACATCCGACCCAGGCCCTGCTCGACCTCTTCTCGATACGAGAGCACTTCAAGGACCTGGAGGGTCTCAAGGTGGGCATCGTGGGCGACATCGTGAGCTCTCGCGTTGCCCGGTCGAACGTGAAGGGTCTGGTGACGATGGGAGCCGATGTCACGCTCGTGGGTCCGCCGACGCTGGTCCCCAGCGAAGCTACGGGATGGGGGGCCACGATCAACCACAGCCTCGATGAGGTTATCGAGGACCTCGACGTCTGCTACCTCCTGCGGGTCCAGAAGGAGCGCCAGACCGAGCAACTCTT
>JBKHYB010000402.1:0-1182 GCA_046565725.1 Actinomycetota bacterium | reverse complement strand
ACCCCTTCATCGAGAGGATCGCGTCAAGGCCGACCGTGTGGGCGTCGGTACCCGTGCATGCCCCCACCACCACCAACTGGCGTTTGAGGTGCTCCCTGATCGCGAGGTTCACCTCCTTCGGTGTGAGCAGGGGGAACTCTCTCTCGGCCACCACGAGTTGATCCGGATCGACCTCGTGGGTCACCGATCCGTAGACCACCATGTACGTGAAGTCGGGCCCCATCGCAGCCATATGAGCGACCAGGATCTCCTCGAGTCCCATCTTCTGAGCTAGAGCGATGGCAGCCTGACGGGCGCGCTCCCCTTCGGGCAACGGAAGCGTGAAGGAGAGTTGCACCTTCCCGTCATCGGTCCAGTCTCCGTACGGTTTGATCGCACCCATCAGGTCGTCACCCCCAACCGACGTGAGAGTTCGTCCGAGACCGGGTTGATGTAGTCCGAGGCTCGCTGGATCACGCCGTCCAAGCCCTTGCCTCCATCGCGGAGACGAACCGTGTCGGCGAACATCCCAGCCTCGATCGCCGCGAACATCCCGATGTCGGCAACCTTCCGCAACATCTGGCGCGTTTCCTCCAGAACCTGGGCCGAGCGGCGCTCCACATCTCCTCTCTCGGCGAAAGTGATCTCGCCTGCGAGGGTGGCAGCACCTCCGAAGATGTAGTTGGCATTGTTCAACGCCAGGTGTCTGTCGGAGAGGAATGGGGTGTGCACCCCTTCCGTCAGCATCCCTAGGAGCATGATGTCTTGGCCCGTGATGGCACCGACCATGTTGAACATGCCGTCCAACAGGAATCCTTGGAAGATGTCCCCGGTCATGTGCTTGGTCGGAGGCATGTACTTCAACGGCGACTCTGGGAACACCTCCCGGATCAACTGCGCGTGAGCGATCTCGAGGGCGATCTGGTCGGGAACGGATGGGTCGATCTCGAAGGCATGGCCTAAGCCCTGCTGTTCGCTGGGAAGACCGGCGGCCCAGGCCAAACGCTCGTTGAGGAACTGGCTTGCCAGAACCGTGTGGGCAGATTCGACCGCATCCGCCGTCGTCAGGTAGTTATCTTCGCCAGTGTTGATCACGATCCCGGCGAGACTGTGGATCATCCGCGAGAAGTGTTGATCCACGAAGGTTCTCTGCATGTTGATGTCGCGGAAGATGATCCCGTACATGCAGTCGTTGAGCATCAT
>JBKHYB010000401.1:0-1239 GCA_046565725.1 Actinomycetota bacterium | reverse complement strand
GAGACGCGCCGGAAGGCCGAAGCGCTGCTGCGTGCGGTCGAAGCCGGGGGTTCCTTAGGAACCGTCTAGCGACTGGGCCTCGCTTGCCGAAAGGGACAGCGTCACGTCATCTTCCGTGATGGCCGCGATCGTGTCGGCCGGTGCGAAGTGTTCGCTCCCGAAGAGTCCGTGGCGGAACCGGATGCCCGAGAAGATGTCTTTCGAGTGGTCGGCCACGACCTCGGTGATCTTCCCCACCTCGCTGCCGTCCGAAGAGAGGACCGGGGTGCCGTCTTTGAGTGCCATCCACGAGATGGGTTTGTCCTGTGTCATCGGCCTCATACTAGGGGGCGTCATGAGACTCCGCTTCCTTCCCCTCGCGTTGATCGTCATCCTCGCGCCCGCCTGTAGCCGGGAGGTGACTCAGTTCGAGACCCCCGATGTCGCAGGCCCACCACTGGTTCAGATGGACGTCGCGCGCGAGCACGCCCGGCAGTTCGACGGAGACGTTCCCGAACGTGAGGGTGGATCCCAGGAGGAACAGGCGGCGGCCGCATATCTGACGGGCACCCTCCAGCAGAACGGGTACTTCGTCCGGTTGGACGCGGTCCCGGTCGCGGACGTGGTCCGGTCGACCAATCTCATCGCTCAGCCATCCGGCGCTCCGGAGCCCCAGGTCGTCGTCACGCTCCCTTACGACACCGACGAACAGCACCCTTCGAGCGGCCTGGCGCTGGGCGTATTCCTCGAGCTATCTCGTGCTCTCAATGTGGTGGAGCCCCACCATGCCGTTCATTTCGTCGCGCTGGGGGCCGAGTACTCGGACGAGAGCGGAGGATCGCTCGGCTCCCGCCGCCTCGCGAGATTCATGCTCGACGAGGGCTGGGATCCGCTCGTCATCCAGTTGGTGGACATCGAGGAGGGAGCATCTCCGGCGGTGTCCGGTGACCGCGCGGACGAACTCGTCCGGACCATGACCGCGATGTCGGGACCGTTCGTCGAGTTCGACAGCGGCTCAATCGAGGTCGATCCCGACGTGTTCGAGGCAGCGGGGTTCGAGCGGATGCTGGTAACCGGGGACCCGGAGAAACTGGGTGAGGTGTTGTTGGACTATCTGCGTCGGTTCACCCAGTAGCCCCGTTTAGGGTCGATAGATGTCTTTTCTGAATGAGCTGCTCTCGGCCACGGTCGCGCGCGTATCCGAAGCCAAGGCGAACGTGTCCGAAGACGTCTTGGAGCAGCGGATCGCTACGGCGTCGG
>JBKHYB010000400.1:0-1251 GCA_046565725.1 Actinomycetota bacterium | reverse complement strand
GTTCGAGTTTCTCGAGTGCCCGCGCCAGGGGTTCGCCGGTCCCGATCATCTCGGCCGCGCCTCGGTCCGCCTCGAACTCACGGGAGCGCGAGATCGCCATCTGGATCAGGCTGGCGGCCAAGGGCGCCAGCAGCGCCACGGCGATACCGGCAATGGGATTGGCCGGCCGGCCTTCGGAATCGCGGCCGCCGAAGAACATGGCGAAGTTAGCCAGGGCGGAAATCGCACCCGCCAGCGTGGCCGAGATCGTCGAGATCAGGATGTCGCGGTGCTTGATGTGAGCGAGTTCGTGGGCCAGCACGCCACTCAGCTCGTCCTCGTTCATGACCTCCATCAGCCCTTGCGTGACGGCTACGGCCGCGTGCTGAGGGTTCCGGCCGGTCGCGAAGGCGTTCGGCTGGGTCGCCGGGATCACGTACAGGCGAGGCATCGGTAGGTTGGCGCGCTGGGTCAGGTTGTGCATGATCCGGTAGAAGCCGGGGGCCTCCGCCTCCGTCACCGGCTTCGCCCGGGATGCCGCGATGGCGATCTTGTCCGAGAACCAGTAGGACCCCATCGTCATGATCAGGCCGAGAGCGAGCCCGATCGCGGCCCCGCCCCGGCCGAAGCTGGCTCCGATCAGGACCATCATGCCGCCGAGAGCGGCCAGCAGGATCGTTGTTTTGAAGCTGTTCTTGAGCATGTCTAAATGATTGCATCGTTCGCGAGATATGTGGACTCTGAAACCGTTTTCCGGGGCATGAAACGGTCGAATATCGACCAGATACCGACGAGGAATCTGTTTATGAACATCATCGAAGCTCGGGAGCTTGGCCGGGTCTATCGCACGTATACCGGGACCGTCCGGCGGCGGTCGCTCGACGTCGAGGCCGTGAAGGGCGTCTCTTTCGAGGTTCAGGAAGGCGAGCTGTTCGGCCTCCTCGGCCCCAACGGGGCCGGGAAGACGACGACGATCAAGATGCTCATCACGTTGCTCATCCCGACCTCGGGAGAGGCTCGCGTGTTGGGCTACGACGTCGTCCGGGACGCCCAGAAGGTGTGGGAGCGGATCGGCTACGTCTTCGGTGGCGACCGCGGGCTGTACGAGCGTCTGAGCGGACTCGACAACCTGCGTTACTTCGCCGAGCTGTACGGCGTCGACCCCGACGCCTTCGTCGACGCCCGCAACCGGCTGGCCAAGGAGCTGCGTGCCGGCGGCCGGCGGGACGAGGCGGCCCGGGTCGCCAAGCTGCGCAAGCCGCCGCCCACCGC
>JBKHYB010000399.1:0-1343 GCA_046565725.1 Actinomycetota bacterium | reverse complement strand
GCTTCGTCCTGCGCGTACTCCTTGAGGTCTCCGATCATCCCCTTGTTCAAGCGGTCGAGGAACTCGTCCCGAGCCGGGAGCTGCTCGGAGAGGTCCACGCTGCGTTGGGCGAAGGCCGACAGGGCAAGGTCGAGCATCTCGGCGGCCCGCTCGCCCATCTCGCTGATGCGCATCAGCATGGGGGAGTCGGTCGGGTAGGGGTGCCGGTTGCGCACGAACTTGGCGATGTTGACGCACAGGTCGCCCATCCGTTCGATGTGCACGTTGGCGTGGAGGATCGCGCTGACCAGGCGAAGGTCTCCCGCCACCGGCGCCTGAAGCGCCAAGAGGTTCAGGACCTGAGCCTGGGTGTCGAGGTAGGCACCATCGACCCGGTCATCGTTGATGATGACGCGCTCGGCCCCCTCGATATCCCGCTGCCTCAGGGCCACCATGACGTCGACCAACTGCTGCCGGACCAGGGCCCCCTCCGCGAGAAGGGCGCTCTCTGCCGACTCGAGCGCTTCATGAAAACCGACCCTGATCATCTATCCACTCTACCCCTGCTCCGCATACACCTACCGTAAAGGAACGCATGTACGTCGCGTGAAGCTCACTTGAACACCGCTGGAAATCACCCGGAGGAGGCCGCCGGCGACCCGTTGGCAAGGCTCGGTCCGCCTTAGACTGCTCGGCTAGGACGTGTATCCCATATGAACGAAACCCTACTTCTGGTGGCACTCACCGTAGCCGTAGCCGGCCTGGTCCTGTTGGGGATCAAGGCTCGCTCCCTTTCCCGTTCGCCGGCTCCGGCACCCCAACCGCTGGTCACCCCCTCCCCCCTGGAAGCCTTGGGAGGAGGCGAGAGGATCCTCGATCACATGGAAGAGGGGGTCGTCGTCATCGACGCGGCCCTCCAGGTGCGCTATGCCAACCGGTCCTCTCGCGCCTTGCTCGGCCTGCGCTCGGACAACCGTGGCAGCCGCATCCCTTCGCCCGAGATCGCTACCGTCGCCCGCACCGCCCTCGACAGCGGAGGGCCCGCCGAGGAACTCGTCGAGGCCTTCTACCCGTCGCGACGGTCACTCAAGGTGCGAGCGGTTCCTCTGGAGGGGGCCGCTGCTCTCGTGATGATCCAAGATGTCTCCGAAGAGGTCCTGACGCAGAAGATCAGGCGGGAATTCGTTTCGCACGCCTCGCATGAGCTCAAGTCCCCGGTGGCCAGCCTCCAGGCTCTCGCCGAAGCCATGAACGAGGCCATCGGCGCTTCGGACCATGACTCCACTCAGAGATTCTCGGGCCGGATCCTGAGCGAGCTCGCCCGGATGAGCAAACTCGTGAACGACCTGCTGGATCTCTCCCGC
>JBKHYB010000398.1:0-1351 GCA_046565725.1 Actinomycetota bacterium | reverse complement strand
ATATCTCACCCACGGTGCCGTCCGGGAACTCACCGGCGGTGAGGTAGCCCTCGGTGTCCGCGACCCGGAACTTGCACGTCAGGCTGCGGCGAGCCTTCGGCAACCGTCGACGGACCGGAACCGGAGTCGTCTCGGCCGGAACCTCGGCCTTCTTCTCGTCCTTCTTGGCCAGGCTCAGCGGCTGTCCAACCTTGCAGTTATCCCGGTAGATCGCCAGCGCCTTGAGGCCGAGCTTCCATCCTTCGAGGTACGCCTGCTCGACGTCTTCGATGCTGACGTGTTCGGGCAGGTTCACGGTCTTGGAGATAGCACCCGAGATGAAGGGCTGCACCGCAGACATCATCTTGATGTGGCCCATGTAGTGGATGCTGCGCTCGCCCATCGCGGTGTCGAAGACCGGCAGATGCTCCTCACGGAGGTGAGGCGCCCCCACGACGTGAGAGTTCTCGTCGATGAAGGAGACGATCTCCTCGATCTGCTCTGTGCTGTAGCCGAGCTTGCGCAACGCACGAGGCACGCTCTGGTTGACGATCGACATCGTGCCGCCGCCGACGAGCTTCTTCATCTTCTTGAGGGCGAGGTCGGGCTCGATACCGGTGGTGTCGCAGTCCATCAGCAGTCCGATGGTGCCGGTGGGAGCCAGCACCGTCGCTTGCGCGTTCCGGTACCCATAACGCTCGCCGAGCTCGACGGCCTCGTCCCACGCCTGGCGAGCAGCCGCAACAAGAGCGTCGGGAGCCTGACCCTCGGGGATCTCGTAAGACGCATCGCGATGCTTGTTCATCACTCGCATGTGCGGGTCACGGTTCTCTTCGAAGGCGTCGTACACGCCGACACGGCGAGCGATCTTCGCCGAAGTGGCGTAGCAGTGACCGGTCATGATGGCCATCAGCGATGCCGCCCAGGCACGGCCCTCGTCCGAGTCGTAAGGCAGCCCCTCGGTCATGAGCAGAGCACCCAGGTTGGCGAAACCCTGTCCGAGCTGGCGGAAGCGGTGGCTGTTCTCCGTGATCTTGTCGGTTGGGTAGGAGGCGAACCCGACGGAGATCTCCTGCGCCAGGAACATGACCTCGATGGCGTGCTTGTAGCCCTCGATGTCGAAGTCGCCGTCCTCGTCCATGAACTTCATCAGGTTCAACGACGCGAGGTTGCAAGACGAGTTGTCCACGTGCATGTACTCGCTGCACGGGTTACTGGCGTTGATACGGGCGGAGTTGCTGCACGTGTGCCAGTCGTTGATCGTCGTGTCGTACTGGAGGCCGGGGTCGGCGCATTCCCACGCCGCCTGCGAGATCTCGCGGAACAGCTCGCGGGCCTTGACCGTCTCCAGCACCTCACCCGTCCTGACGGC
>JBKHYB010000397.1:885-1408 GCA_046565725.1 Actinomycetota bacterium | reverse complement strand
CCCGCAGCTCGATGTCGGTCACGTCGTCCTCCACCCGGCGGCCGTTGGGGAACCCGGCGTTGTCGCCGCCCAGCACGCCCATCTTGTTGCCTTGCCCGGCCGGCGCGGTGGGAGCGATGTTGGTGTTGAGCCGCATCATCTCCGAAGGACGGACGTTGGGCGGCTGGTTGAGGCCCGGGATCCCGGTGAGGAAGATGGCCGCCAGGTCGTTGCGGGGAGCAGGGGGCACGCCCACGCCCGGGTAGAGGACCGGGATCAGGCGGGCGGGCTCGGGGTCGAGCACGAACGGCAGGAACTGGGCGTCGTCCCTCGGCTCGGAGGCGTTGAACACGTCCTTGTGGCTCAGCGGGATCACGACCTCGTTGACCAGCGGGTTGGCCAGGCGGGAGACGTTGACGAAGCTGCCGGTGTTGAGGTTGCCGGGGTTGGCCGGGTTGGGGTTGATGACCCGGGTCTGGCGCCGCTTGGTCTGGGAGTAGACGCCGATGATCCCGCTGCCGTCGCCCCCGCTGGTGAGCTCGGA
>JBKHYB010000397.1:0-875 GCA_046565725.1 Actinomycetota bacterium | reverse complement strand
CTGGATGGCGATCGTGTGCACGTTGAACCCGCCGGTGCCGTCGACGCCGGGCGCCGCCTCCAGAGGAATGACGTGGGCGGCGTTGAACGGCCGGAGGCCGAGGAGGTCGAAGGCCGAGCCGACGTCGACGTAGAAGCCCTCGTCGCGCTGGCCGGCAAAGGTGCGGACGCCGTCGAGGTCCACGATGGCGGCGTCGGCCAGCGCCTCGTAGTTCGGCGTGGACCGGGGACCGATGTTGTTCGGGGGCACGGGAAGCCCGCTGCCCAACTGGGAGCGGACGCCGTCGCGCACCGCCGACAGCGTGTAGTACTGCCGGTAGTTGAAGTCTGGATCGTCGAGCGACGTGATCGGCCCGGTGTTGTATAGGAAGGTGTTGGGGTTCTGGATCTGGGTGTCGAACCGCCACTCGTAGGTCACGTCGGGCTCGGCGTCGCCGTCGTTGTCGACGTGGATCTGGTAGAGCACGTCCTCGCCGAAGTTGTAGAAGTTCGGCCCCCCGGCCGGCTCCTGGAACGGGATCCAGTTGGCGATGAGCGTGACCGTGTCGGTCCGGTCAGGACTGACGAAGGCGTAGACGTCGGTGTTGTCGGCCACCGGGTCCTCGGTGATCAAGGGCGCCTCGCGGTGGCTGGAGGCGTTGGTGGGGATGACGCTGGCCAGCGTCAGGGCGGCGCCGAGCACACCCAGAACCTTCAACTTCGGGGATTTCGCCACGTTGCTCCTCTGGTTCGATGACATCGCTCGAATGCTGGGTTCCTTACCTGGGCGCGGCCTCAACCGGCCGCAGTGACTCCGACCACCTGCCAGTCCTCACCAAGAGGAGCCACCACCGCCGAGAACCGGGCTCTCGGGCCCTCCACCGGCACCAGCCGGGC
>JBKHYB010000396.1:0-1411 GCA_046565725.1 Actinomycetota bacterium | reverse complement strand
CCCACAGGTGCTCGTCGACGATCTTGAGCCCCGATGACTCGACGATGATCCGCAAGGCGCTCGGGGGCCGGGAGGCGGCGTGGCTCGGATCCCGGATCATCTCGAGCTGGTTCATCAGCGTCGCTTCCTCGTAGCTCTCGGTCGTGTGCTGGTCGACGATCAGGACGCGGCCCTCCGGGCCGGCGACCCGGCGCATCTCCATCACTACGGGGATCGGGTCCCAGATGTGATGAAGCGCCTGAGCCGAGGCGACGAGATCGAAGCTCGCGCTGCGGAACGGCAACCTGCGGGCATCGCCCTGAACGAGTTCGAGATCTGGGTGCTCGCCGCGTGCGACCTCGAGCATCCCGAAGGTCAGGTCCAGCCCCATCAACCGGGCCGCGTGGCCCCGGAACTGCCGGAGGAAGTTGCCGGTTCCGCAGCCCACCTCCAGAACACTCTCTTGCGGCTGCACGCGCGAGAACTCGGTAGCGGGAGATCGTCGAAACGATCCTTCGTACGCTCGGCGAACCCCCGGGCCGCCCGAGAGAACTCATCCTGGATCTGCCCCTCAGGCAAAGGCTTGCCCTTTCATCGAGGTCGGAATGATCAAACACAACATGTCTCACCCTCTGGGTAGCGTGCGCGGCATGAATCCTCGGGCGGTACTGCGACGGGTACAACAGGGGCACCTGAACAACATCCGGTTCCGCGACCTAACTCGGCTAGTCGAGGCACTTGGATTCATCCACATGAGGACCAGCGGTAGCCACCACATCTACCGTCATCCCGGCGCAGCTATCAAGCTGAACCTACAACCACTTCGAAGCGGCGAAGCCAAGGCATACCAGGTACGCCAAGTTCGGGACCTGATCGAGAAGTATGATCTAGAGCTGGAGGCTGAGAAGTGACCGCATACCCGATCAACATCTTCTGGAGCGAGGAAGACTCGCAGTGGATCGCCGTCGTTCCCGATCTGGAGGGTTGCTCGGCCTCGGGGGACTCGCCCGAGGAAGCTGCCAGAGAGATCCAGATCGCGATGAAGCTGTGGCTCGACGTTGCGAACGAGAATGGCGATCCGATCCCGCAGCCGAGTGCGCCTAAGGCCGTCTAGACGTTCTGCCGAGCGGCCCTCTCGGTGGCGGTGATGATCCCTCCGCCTAGGACCTCTTCGTCGTCGGTCGAGTAGAGCACCGCACTCTGGCCCGGCGCGATCGCCTCGACCGGCTCGCGGTAGCGGACCTCGAAACCCGAGCCCGTGACCTCGACGACTTCTGCCGGTGCGGTGCTTCCGTGCGAGCGGTGCTGGACCAGGAGCTCGGCCCCCGCCTCCGGCGCGACGTCGAAGCGGACGAGGCCGAGCGGCGCCAGCGACCAGCCGCCCATCATCTCGGCCCCGTCCACCGACACCCGCACGCTCGCCGCCACCGGA
>JBKHYB010000395.1:0-1452 GCA_046565725.1 Actinomycetota bacterium | reverse complement strand
GATCGCCTGCTTCACCATCAGACCGTGGGGGAGCGGTTCTATCCCGTCCATCACCGCACCGTCGACCCCTAATGTCAGCGCGAGGTTCGGATTCGTGTCCGCATCGATGGCGATGACCCTTCGGCCGGTCTCTGCTGCCAGTCGGGCGAGGGTCCCCGAGATCGTCGTCTTGCCCGAACCGCCCTTCCCGGACACACAGATCTTCATCGGGACAGTCTAGACCTAAGTAGGTGCGTCGAACAGGTAGGGGGCGTACAGTACGAAGATGCCGGATCTGGACGACCTGCTTTCCCGTCTCGAGGAGTTGCTCGTCGAGATCGAAGGCATGGACGAGCCCGTTCGAGATCGGGTATTCGAACTGCTGGACGGGATAGATCTGCTACATCGGACGGCTTTAGCTGCCGTTTCGTCCGCGCTCGATACCGGAACGATCGATCGCCTGAGGCAGGACCCGGCAGCCGCGTGGATGTTGGACGCTTACGGGGTGGGCGTCGACGAGAAGGCGGCAGCGGACGCTGCGCTCGAGAAGATCCGCCCTTACATACATTCGCACGGGGGCCGTGTCGAGGTGCTGGATGTTCATCTCGGAACGGTGCGCCTGCGGATGTCCGGTGCCTGCGCAGGATGCACCGCATCCGCCGTGACCCTGCAGGATGGGATCGAAGAGGCCCTCCGAGAGAACTTCCCGGCATTCGTGGCGGTGGAAGTGGAAGAGGACGATGCGCCTCCGCATCCACCTCCCTCCGGTCCCTCGTTGCTCCAGATCCAGGTCGGGCCACCTCCATCGTCGTGACGGAGCCTCTGCGCGTCGCCATCGTCGGAAAAGGTGGAGCGGGTAAGTCCGTGATCGCCGGGACGTTGGCCCGGCTCCTGGCCAGGGACGGACGTGACGTCCTGGCCCTCGATTCCGATCCCATGCCGGGACTGACGATCAGCCTCGGCATGGGGGTAACCGACGACCGGTCCCTGGAGGAAGTCGTCGAACGAGGCGATGACAACAGATGGAGGTTCAAGAAGGGCCTCGGCCCGGCGCGGGCACTCCGGCGATGCGCGGTGGAAGGCCCGGACGGCATCCGACTCCTGCAGTTCGGCAAAGCCGGGTCCTCCGGGATGGGCGCGGTGATGGGATCGCTCAATGGCTTCCACAAGGTCGTGCATCGACTCGTTTCGACCCGAGCGGGTAGCGAGTGGGACATCGTGGGGGATCTCTCCGCCGGCCCCCGGCAAGCCGCCTTCAACTGGGCGCCCTACGCCGATCTTCACGCGGTCATCGTCGAGCCGAACTGGAAATCTATCCTCAGCGCCCGTCGGATCGCGAGGATCGCTCGGGCGAACTCTCGTGCGGTGTTCGTGGGGAACAAGATCCGTAATGACGACGACGTGGAGCTGATCGAGGATGCGCTCGACGAACGTCTGATCGCTTCGATCGCTTTCTCCGACGAGGTCCTTCTA
>JBKHYB010000394.1:0-1487 GCA_046565725.1 Actinomycetota bacterium | reverse complement strand
CCGATCGACTCTGCTATCTCGCCGATCACCTCGCCGTCGGGGGACTTCATGACAACGCCGATGCCCGCCGGACCGGGGTTACCTCGAGCTCCCCCGTCGGTGTGCAGGGAAACCCTCATGGGTTGGTGACCACCAGGATCCGGCGACAGTTCTCGCAGCGCTGGAGGCCCCGCTCGGAGCGGACGTGCTCCCATTCGGCCGCCGGCAGCTTCGTGTGACACCCCTCGCAGGTCCCGGCGTTGATCGCAGCCGCCCCTACCCCACCCTTCTGCTCGCGCAGCTTCTCGTAGAGGGCGAGCAGATCGGCGGGGATCTCGGGAGCGATCTTCTCGCGCATCGTCTCGTGCAGGCCGAGGTCGGCGTCGATGTCACCGGTCAGCATGGCTACCTTCGTCTCCAACTCAGCCACCTTGGCTGCGAGCTCGTCGCGCTGGGCGTTGAGGCGCGTGAGCGTCTCGGTCACGCCCTCTTTCTGCTCCATGACTTCGAGCAGTTCATCTTCGAGCGTGGACTTCTGGCGCTTCTCTTGTTCGATGTTCGCCTGCAGAGCCGACAGCTCCTTGGGATTGCTGATGGCTCCCGAGAACACGCGCTGCTCGTCCTTGGCGATCTTGCCGTCCATAAGGTCGATCTCGCCCTCGAGCTTGCGGTGCTGGCTGGTCAGGGCCTCGTCCTGCTTGGAAGCGATAGCGATGTCCGACTCGACCTCGGCGAGGCGATCCTTGGTCCTGGCCAGTTCCTCGGACTCGGGTAACGCGGCCCTACGTTCGGTGAGCCTCTGGATCGCCGTGTCCTCGGCCTGGAGGTCTAGGAGTCTAAGAAGCGTGTCGTCGGGGTAATCCGGCATGGCATGACCGTACAACCTCGAAGGGGCACATAATCTCCGACATGGAACTCTGGCCGGGCAAACCATCACCTCTGGGCGCTACCTGGGATGGACAAGGAACGAACTTCGCCGTCTTCAGCGAGAACGGAACGGCGGTAGAACTCTGCCTGTTCGACGAGCACGGCAACCAGGCGATCGTGCATCTGACCGAAAAGACGAACCACGTCTGGCACGGGTACGTCCCTGGGGTCGGACCGGGGCAGCGATACGGGTTCCGCGTCCATGGACCCTTCGAGCCGGAGGCGGGTCACCGTTTCAACCCGAGCAAACTGCTGATCGATCCCTACGCCAAGGCGATCGAGGGGGCGGTGGACTGGAACGAGAACACGTTCGGTTACAGGTGGGACGACGAGGATAGAGACCTCTCCTACAACGAGTCCGACAACGCTCCCTTCGTGCCGAAATCTGTGGTGGTCGATACGACTTTCGACTGGGGCGACGATGCACCGTTGCGGATCCCGTGGCACAAGACCGTGATCTACGAGACCCACGTCAAAGGCTTCACCCGCCTGCACCCGGACGTGCCCGCCGAGCAGCGCGGCACTTACGCCGGGCTGGCCTCCGACGCCTCTCTGGGCTACCTCACCTCGCTCGGCGTCAC
>JBKHYB010000393.1:0-1499 GCA_046565725.1 Actinomycetota bacterium | reverse complement strand
AGGATCCCGCCGGGCGTGGACCATGCTGTTGAACTGCTTGCCCCGGCGGGTCGTGACGACGTAACTGCCCTCGGGCACCTCTCTCTGGGGGAGGCGCAACGGAGCGAAGTGGGCCTTCCCGTCGGGAGTGGGGAACCTCCAGCCGTCGCAGAGCATGACGCCGCCGTACTGGAACTGGTCTCCCTTCTCTTTGAGGTCCTGGATGCCGTCATAGAAGGGGACGTCGGTCGCGATGTCCCGGCGGATCTCGGCCGTCGAGCTCCAGCCGACCGCATCCGCCCGCTCGGGCACAACACGGCGAGCGAGTTCGGCGAACACCTCCCACTCTGGACGCGCTTCGCCGATGCGACGGCCTTCGATCTCCGGACTGAAGATCACACGGCGTTCGGTGGAGGTCTCGGTGACGCCACCGGGCGTCTCGTAGCGGGTGGCGGCGGGCAGCAGGACCACGGTCTCGGCCGGATCCACGAGCATCTGACTCGACATAACGAGATCCATGTGCACCCGCAACGGCACCCGACCCAGCGCCTCTCGCACCGCATCGGGATCGGGAAGCACCTCCAAGAAGTTCCCACCCACCGAGAACAGCACGTCGAGACGGCCGTCGGAGGCGGCGTCGATCATCTGCGGTGCGGTGAAACCAGGCGCCGGATCGATCGGGAACCCCCAGCGCTCGCCGAAGGTGGCCGCGCTGTCGTCGTCGAGGACGATCGCTCCCGGCAGAACCCCGGTGTAGGCACCCATCTCGGCCCCGCCCTGAACCCCCGAGTGGCCGCGGATCGGCATCAGGCCACACTTGGGCCGTCCCACGAAACCCTTCGAAAGCCCGAGGTCGATGATCGCCCGGACGTTGTCCTCACCGAAGCGATGCTGCGTGACCCCCATGCTCCAGACCAGGACGGCGGTGTTTGCCTCGGCGAGCATCCGCGCGAAGGCCAGCATCTCGTCGCGCGAGGTACCGGCGATGTACTCGAGTTCCTCCCACGAGAACCGAGCGAGGTCGGCGGTGAGTCCGTCGAAGCCGGTGGTGTGCTCGGAGATGAAGGTCCTGTCGATCCAGTCGTTGTCGATCATGTGCTTGAGGGTCCCCGCGATGAACGCGATGTCTCCCCCGACATTGATGAGGAAGAACCGGTCGGCGATCTTGGTGCCGAACAGGGCGCTCTCCGCGTTGGACGGGACCCAGTAGCGGTCCATCCCGGGTTCTCGGTAGTTGTTGACCACCGCGACCTTGGTGCCCTCCTTCTTGGCGTGATACAGGTACTTCATCGCCACGGGCTGGTTGTTCGCCACGTTCGACCCTATGAAGACCACCAGGTCGCTGCCGATCCAGTCCGAGTAAGAGCACGTGGTCGCGGGCACGCCTAGCGACTGCTTCAACCCGAAGGTGCTCGGTGAATGGCAGACGCGGGCGGCGTTGTCGATCGAGTTCGTCCCCATGGCACGGAGGACTTCTGGACCGCGTAGTAGTTCTCGTTGGTCATCCCGCGGCTCGTGAG
>JBKHYB010000392.1:0-1514 GCA_046565725.1 Actinomycetota bacterium | reverse complement strand
GGGACTCGCCTCGATCGACCTCGTCCGCAGGATCCAGCCTCAAGCGGAACAGCAAGGAGGCAAGGTCGTCTGTCTCATGGGCAACCATGAGATCTTCCTCCTGGGCGCCAGACTGTTCCCGGACCGACAACTCGGCCCCAGTGACTACACCCTGATGGAGCTGTGGCGAGCCAACGGAGGGGTGGCCGACGACCTGAAGGGGCTTACCGACGAACATGTCGAGTGGCTGTCCGGGCTCCCCTCCGTAGTCGTGGCCGAGCCCTACCTGCTGATCCACGCGGACAGCCAGATGTACACGCAGTTCGGCGACACCGCGGAAGAGGCGAACGCCACCGTCACCCGGGTCCTGCGGTCCGACAGAGCTTCCGACTGGGACGTGCTGGTCACCTCGTTCGTGCGCCGCAACGAGCTGTGGGATAGAGACGCTTCCGGCGACGACGCGATACGGATGCTGTTCAAGACCTTCGGAGGCGAGACGATCGTCCACGGCCATACGCCGATCCCGATGATCATCCGCCGGCCGGCCCCCACCGTGACGGAGCCTCTGACCTACTCGGGGGGCCGCTGCATCAACGTCGATGGGGGGATGTTCCTGGGGGGCCCGGGATTCATCCACCGCCTCGACAAGTAACATCGGGGGCGGATATCCGACGACCCTTCCGTGCGTCGTCCCCCCTACACAGGAGCATCGGATGAGCGAAGGACTTGGCTTCAACTTCACCGAGGAACAGAACATGTTCCGTCAAGCGGTGAGGGAGCTCGTCGAGGACAAGGTCGCGCCTCGGGCGGCCGAGATCGATGAGACCGACGAGTACCCCTGGGATATCGATGAACTGTTCATCAAGAACGGTTTCGCCGGGGTCTCGTATCCCGAGGAGTACGGCGGTGCTGGAGGCGGCGCCGTCGAGATGTGCATCCTGGTCGAAGAGATCTCGAGGATCTCGGCCGGTTGCGCCCTCATCACTGCGGTCAACAAGTTGGGAGCGATCCCGGTCCTGCTTGCTGGGCACGACGACATGAAGCGCGAGATCTGCACCGGTATCACCGAGGGAACTCACCGCATGTCCTACTGCCTGACCGAGCCCGAGTCGGGGTCCGATGCTGCCGCGATGAAGAGCCGTGCCGTCAAAGACGGCGACGACTGGATCCTTAGCGGCACCAAGCGCTTCATCACGGGGGCCGGCGCCAGCGACCTCTACACATACTTCGCGGTCAGCGACCCGGACGCCCCGAAGGGCCGCAACATCACGGCCTTCCTCGTGCACAAGGACATGAAGGGCTTCGAGCTCGGGCGTAAGGAAGACAAGATGGGCATCCGGGGATCGCCCACCCGCGAGGTCATCCTCGACGGCGTGCGGGTCCCCAAGGAGAACGTGATCGGCGAGGTCGGCCAGGGCTTCCGTTACGCGATGCGGACGCTGGACTTCTCCCGCCCGACCGTCGGTGCGCAGGCCCTCGGCATCGCCCAGGGTGCTTTCGATTACGCCGTCTCCTACGTGCAGGAGCGCGAGCAG
>JBKHYB010000391.1:0-1534 GCA_046565725.1 Actinomycetota bacterium | reverse complement strand
GGCGCCGGACAGACCCGGACGGTCCGTTCGCGGGGTAGAGTTAGCAGAGCAAGCAAAAACCGCTTAACGCATACTCGCAGCACCCGTATGATGCGGTGAGAAGGGTTCAGTTTGGGAGTCAGGGGTCGCCATCCCCACTTTCGTCCGCCTAGCGCGGCTCCTGACTCCCAATCTGAGCCTTCATCGCTAGGCTCTCGGCTTTCCCCGAACCCCTTCGGCCCCGGCGTGCCCGGCTCCCCACGCGGCTTAGGATGCTTGGCCTATGACATCACTCGAAACCACTTCGGAATCCCTCGGCAAAGACGAAATCAAACTAACCGTCTCCGTGCCCGAGAAGGCCCTTCAGCCGGCCCTGGACCAGGTCTACCGGCGTTGGGCGAACGAGATCAAGGTCCCCGGCTTCCGCAAAGGAAAGGTGCCTCGTCAGCTGATCGAAGCTCGCGTCGGGATAGATGCGATCCGAGAGGAGGCCCTGCGTGAGGCGCTGCCCGGCTTCTACCGGGAAGCGGTACAGGCGGAAGACATCGACCCGATAGCGTCCCCCGACATCGAGGTCACGCAATGGGAGGTCGGAGCGCCGCTGATCTTCGAAGCGACCATCGCCACCCGACCGGACATAGAACTTCCGGACCTCGCCGAGGTCAAGATCGAGGCACCGCCCTCGGAAGTTACCGAGGAGGAACTGGACGACCAACTCGACCGCTTGCGCGATCGCTTCGCCGAGCTCGACACGGTGGGGAGGCCGGCGCAGAGGGGCGACCACGTGCTGATCGACCTCAAGGGGTACCGCAACACGGAGTTGGTGGAGGGCGCGAGCGCTCCGGACTTCCTCTACGAGGTCGGGTCGCAGACCGGGCCACCTTCTCTGGACGAACAGCTCGAGGGCGAGAAGTCTGGCGCCATCTTGAAGTTCAACGACCAGATCCCGGGATCCGACGAAGAGCTGTCTTTCACGGTCCTGGTCAAAGAGGTGAAAGCGAAGAGGCTTCCCGAACTGGACGATGCGTTCGCCAAGACGGTGGGCGAGTTCGACTCTCTGGACGCTCTCAAAGACGATCTGCGCACCCGGATGGCCGACTACAAGGTCGCGCTGGTGGAGGAACAGATCCATGCGATGGCGTTGGAGGCCTTCGTCGATGCCTCGGACCTGGTACCTCCAGACCGGCTGGTCGAAGACGAGTTCGAACATCGTCTGCACCACATCGAAGACGACCTGCGGAGGGCCGGCATGAGCCTGGCTCAGTACGCCGAACAGGTCGGCAGCACGGAACTCGAAGTGCGCAGCGACATGAGAGAGCAGGCCCAGCGCTCGGTGAAGGCGGAATTGCTGCTGGAGGAGATCGCTCGCCGCCAGGAGTTCGAGGTCACGCAGGAGGACCTCGGGCGGGAGGTTGCCCTCGTTGCCGCCAGGTCCGGTCGGGACCCCCAGGAGGTCGCGGAACAACTCGTGTCCGAAGGGCGTTTGTCCGCGGTGGCGGCCGACATCATCCGACGTAAGGCGATCTCCTATATCGCCCACAACATCGTGGTGGAG
>JBKHYB010000390.1:0-1561 GCA_046565725.1 Actinomycetota bacterium | reverse complement strand
TCCGCAGACCGAGCGACGACAGCAGCAGACGGATCTCTTCTGCCACCAGCAGCATGTAGCGCGCGACCATCTCCGGCGTTCCCTGGAACTTAGCGCGCAGCTCGGGGTTCTGGGTGGCGATACCGACCGGACAGGTGTCGCGGTGGCAGGTGCGCACGTAGATGCAACCCTCGGCCACCAGAACGGCGGTGCCGAAAGAGAACTCGTCCGCACCGAGCAGCGCCGCGATCATGATGTCCCGGCCGGTCTTGATGCCGCCATCCACGCGGATGCGAGCGCGGGAGCGAAGGCCGTTGGCGACGAGGGCGTGCTGCGTCTCGGCCAGACCTATCTCCCACGGCATCCCGGCGTTCTTGATCGACGACAACGGGCTGGCTCCGGTGCCTCCGTCTCCGCCGGAGATGTGCACGACGTTCGCAAGCCCCTTGACCACCCCGGCGGCGATCGTCCCGACTCCCTCCGACGAGACGAGCTTCACCGAAACGTCCACCTCGGACTTCGTCTGCTTGAGGTCGAAGATCAATTGAGCGAGATCCTCGATCGAATAGATGTCGTGGTGCGGCGGGGGAGAGATCAGGGCGACCCCCGGCACCGTGTGACGGAGCCGGGCGATCTCGACCGAGACCTTCTTGCCGGGCAACTGTCCGCCCTCGCCGGGCTTCGAGCCCTGTGCCATCTTGATCTGCAGTTCGGAAGCAGCAGCGAGGTAGCGAGGCGTCACGCCGAAACGTCCGGACGCCACCTGCTTGATCGCGCAGTTGCGGTCGTCGGTGAAGCGCTCGGGATCCTCGCCGCCCTCTCCGGAGTTGGCCATGCCCCCGATCAGGTTCATCGCTTGCGCCAGTGTCTCGTGAGCTTCGGCCGACAATGCGCCGTGGCTCATCGCTCCGGTGGAGAAGCGCCGGGTGATCGCGTAGACGTCTTCGACCTCTTCCAGAGGCACCGGCGCTCCGGCGGGTACGAACTCGAGGAGATCTCGCGGTGATGTGGCGGGCCGTTCGTTCACCAGTCGGGCGAACCGCTGGTAGGCGGGGTCGTCTCCCCTGATGGCACGATGCAGTTCCTTGGCCGCGACCCGCTCGGGGTCGGGCTCCTCATCCTTGAGCCCCGCCGACACCTGAAGCGCGTCGACGACCTCCGGGTTGAAGGCGTGGTACTCGCCGCCCTTCTTGTGCTTGATGTTGCCCGGGTGGACCAGCACCGGCTTCGCGGTATGTGCTTGCGTGTGCCGTTCGATCGCCCGGCGACCCAGCTCGGTGAAGGTGACACCGCCCAGGACGGAAGCGACACCGGTGAAGCACAGATCGATCACCTCATCGGCAAGACCGAGGGCCTCGATGATCTGAGCGTTGCGGTAGCTGTCGATCGTGGAGATGCCCATCTTGGACATGATCTTCAGCAGGCCGCCATCGACGGCTTCCTTGAAGCGGCTGACCGCCTCCTCGGCGGCGAGCTTGCCGAGCAGGCCGCGCTGCACGCGGTCGAGCAGGCAGGCTTCCGCCAGATAGGCGTTGACGCTGGTGGCGCCGACGCCGATCAGCACGGCGAAGTAATGCACGTC
>JBKHYB010000389.1:0-1566 GCA_046565725.1 Actinomycetota bacterium | reverse complement strand
CAGGAAGATGTCCTTGGGGGTGAACCCGGCGACCAGCACGAGTGCCATGTCGCGGTAGTAGGGGCAGAAGACGTCCTTGCCCTTCTCGAACGCCCACGCCGAGCCCACCTGAGCGGCCTCGTGTCCGGATACGGGCACCACGAATGGGGCCTTACCCATCCGGTTGAGCGCCCACTGACGTTCATCGCAGTAACGGGCCAGCAGCATGTACCGGTACATGCTTTGGAGGTCATCCTCCTTGAGGCCCAGATCGGTGTGTAGATCCTTGCCTTTCGCCATCTAGCTCCTCCTCGAGCCGTTCATCGCTATCAGGTGCGTCTCAGCACCGTGGAAGGTTCGTGCTTTGTATCTCCGAGGGCGCGCATAGACCTGGGATGCGTCCACACCAGAGAAAGATCGAAAGCCGCTGCCAGATGGTTCGCCGCGACCTCCCCGACTTCCTTGACCGAACGGCGGATGCCCGTTTCGGCCGCGACCGAGGTGACCCATCGGTCGGTGATTCCGCAGGGAACGATACCCGAGAACATGTCGAGGTCGGTCGTCACGTTGAAGGCGAACCCGTGCATCGTGATGCCCCGGGTGATCTTCACCCCGATGGCTCCGATCTTGTTGTTGCCCACCCAGACGCCGGTGTGTTCCTCATCCCGCGAGCCTCGACGCCGAGATCGGCGGCCGTGTCCACCAGGACCTGCTCCAGCTTCCGGAGATAGCCCACGACGTCGTAGCGGTCGCCGAGCTTCAGGATCGGGTAGCCCACCAGCTGGCCGGGCCCGTGATACGTCGCACGCCCACCGCGGTCCACCTCGTAGAGCGAGATGCCCCGGGCGCGGCGTTCCATCTCGTTGTAAACGACATCGCCCGTCTGAGCGCGACGACCGAGGGTGTAGGTGTGGGGATGCTCCAGCAACAGCAGCATGTCGGCGCGGTCCCCGTCGAGGCGCGCGAGGAACAGCTCGCGCTGGAGGTCCCACGCATCTGCGTAGTCGACCTGCCCAAGCCACGAGGCGGTTACCTCGGACTCCCTGTTCCCCCCTTCACTCACCCGGACCCCCTTGCCCGATCGCTACATGTACTGCTGAAGATCCGCCGAGAAGTCGGTGGTCTCGATGCGCTCGGCGAGACGCTGCAGGAATCTCGCAGCCTCGGCCCCGTCGATGATCCGGTGGTCCCACGACAAGGGCAAGAAGCCCATCGAGCGGATCGCGATCGCGTCGTCGTCGGTAACGACAACTCGTTTCTCGATCTTCTCGAAAGCGAGGATCGCCGTCTGGTTCTGCGGGATGATCGGCACCGAAAGCTTGCTGCCGAACGGACCCGGGTTGGTGATCGTGAAGGTCCCGCCGGTCAGGTCGTCGGGTGTGAGCTTCTTGTTGCGGGCCCGCGTCGCGATGTCGTTCACCGCTCGAGCGAGTCCCGGGATGTTCTTGCCGTCCGCATCCTTGATCACGGGAACGATCAGACCGCCGCCCTCCAGTGCCACGGCGATGCCGAGGTTCACGTAGCGCCGGACGAGGTTCGCCTGGTTCTCCTCATCGAAGGACGCGTTGAGCTCAGGCATCTCGGTGA
>JBKHYB010000388.1:0-1585 GCA_046565725.1 Actinomycetota bacterium | reverse complement strand
GTCGTGGGGCCGACCCGGATGGATTACTCGAGGACGATCGCCGCCGTGCACGTGGTCTCTCACAACCTGGGCCGCATGCTCGGCCAGCTGGGCATCTAAGCCGACATGTCGAGGGACCATTACGAAGTGCTGGGCGTCTCCAGAGACGCTACGCCGGACGAGATCAAGAAGGCCTACCGCCGCCTCGCCCGAGAGCTCCACCCCGACGCCAACCCAGGCGACAAGGAAGCCGAAGAGCGCTTCAAGCAGGTGAGCCATGCCTACGAGGTCCTCTCGGATCCTGCGAAACGACAGCGCTACGACACGTTCGGTGACGAGCGAGGCATGGGAGCCGCAGGCTTCTCGGACTTCGGCGGCATCTCGGACCTGTTCGCCACTTTCTTCGGAGGTGGGCAACCCCGCCATCACACCGGTCCTCAGCGTGGCGCCGACATCCTGGCAGAGGTCGAGCTCACACTGGAGGAGGCGGCGACGGGCGTGGAGCGCGAGGTGGAGCTCCAGACCCTGATCGCCTGCGATAACTGCGACGGCTCGGGGGCTGCGCCCGGGACCTATCCGACGCGCTGTTCGGCGTGCGGTGGAACCGGCGAACTCAGGCAGATGCGCCGAACGGTCTTCGGCAACGTCATGACCGCATCGACCTGCCCGACGTGCCGGGGGCAAGGTCAGCAGATCCTCGATCCGTGCTCCGAGTGCTCCGGGACGGGACGCAAGCAGGTAACCGACATCCTCACGGTCAAGATCCCTCAAGGTGTCGATGACGGAGCCCGTCTGAGGGTCACGGGTCGCGGCCAAGCGGGTCATCGCGGCGGCCGTGCGGGAGACCTGTACGTCGAGATCTACATCAAAGCGCACGACACCTTCCGCCGCGTCGGCGACGACCTCGGCTGCGAGGTCTCGGTTCCGATGACGATCGCGGCCCTCGGAGGCACGGTTCCCGTCCCGACGCTGGAGGGGACCGAAGAGGTCGAGATCCAGCCGGGGACCCAATCGGGTGAGGTGATACGCCTGCGCGACAGAGGCATGCCGCGGCTCGGTTCTCGCGGACGCGGCGAGCTGGTCGTCCTGCTCAAGGTGCAGACCCCGACCGATCTCGATCGGCGTCAGGCCGAGCTCCTGGAGGAACTCGCCCGTCTCCGGGGTGAGGAGACCGCGCCGCGTGGGTTGTTCGACAAGATCAAGGAGGCCTTCAGTTGAGCCTCCCCGGCCCCGGAAGAGCGTGAGCAACCAACCCTGGTTCTTCGCTCCGCCGTCGGGTTGGACGGGGTCGGTCGTGACGCTCCCTCCGGAAGAGTCCCATCACGCCCTGAAGGTGGTGCGTGTCGCCCCTCCCGACGTGATCACTATCTTCGACGGCCGTGGACGGGTGGCGCGTTGCGCGATCTCGAACGGAGACGGCGTGGGCGTACGAGCCGAGATCCTCGAGTCGAGCGATCAGCCACGACCCATGCCTCGGATCGCCGTTTACCAAGGTGCTGCGAAGTCGGGGAAGCTCGACGACGTGGTGGAGCGTTTGGCCGAACTCGGGGTTGCAGAGATGTGGGCATTCGACTCCGAGCGAGCGGTGGCGAAGTGGGACGAACGC
>JBKHYB010000387.1:0-1609 GCA_046565725.1 Actinomycetota bacterium | reverse complement strand
CGATCAGAGGGTCGATGGTCTTTCCGAAGATCGTCCGTGGCTTCCAGTGCAGGATGTAAACGTGGATCATCCACTCCGTGAAGGGTTGGACGGCGATCAAGCCCGCAACCGCAACGGCATCCCATGCGCTCCAGTTCCCGAGAGAGGCGCGGACCACGAGAGCGATCAGCAGCAGTGGTGCGATCACTCGTGGGGTGACCTGGCTTGCGAAGAAGCGCGCTTCGGCCCCCAGGTCTGCACGCGGCATCCGGTCCGTCGTCACCGTCACTTCCGTCCTCCCTCGTCGTTCGAGATGAACATGGCTAACGAAGTGGCTCCCTTGGAGAGCAGGGCTCGGGCAGCGTTCATCGCGCCGCTCCCATCCCTGCGATCGATCGCGTCGATCAACAACAGGTGGCCCTCGACGTCCGATATCTCGTCTCGGATCACGGGGGCTACGGCTTCGACCAGTGGTTCGTACGCGGCTCGCAGGCTGTTGAAGGCCAGGCGGTAGGCGATGTTGTCGGCCGCTTCGATGACCGTCTCCCAGAACGCCAGGTCCACGGCGGCCAGCTCCGCTTCGCCTTCGACGGCGCGCGCCTCGTCGGGATAGGAACGGAGACGTTGGAGATGCTCGACGGTAGCCCTGTCGGCCGCCAAGCGAGCCGCATCGCTACCGACGCTCAGCCGCATCTCCATCACGGAACGGATCGTTTCGGGGTCGGGTTCCCCCGAGGGCAGGAACAGCACCCGGGGGAGGAGGTCGAGGGTGCCGGTGCGGCGGAAGTCCAGGACCTTGGTCGGCTCGCCTTGACTTATCCGGATCAGTCCGGCCTGCGCCAAACGCTGAAGCGCCTCGCGGATGGCCTGGCGGTTGACGCCGAAGGTCTCGGTCAGCGTGCGCTCGGCGGGCAGCAAGGCGCCGGGACCCAGGTGGCCACCCGTGATCTCGGCGGCGAGCTGTTCGAAGCATTCCGACGAGGCGGACGTCTTGCGTACCTGGGTGAGGGCCATCCCCGCAGCCTGACAGGTTCGGGGCAACTGGTCAACTGGTCAGACCAGATGCTCGAGGGGAGGTTCGAGGCCCGTCAGGCGGGTCCTTGGAGGTCGATGAGATCCCGGTTCTCCAGCGAGCGGATCACGGCCCCGAGCTCGGAGGGAGGCACCGGGCGCGAGAACAGGTAGCCCTGGGCCGTGCGGCAGCCGAGGTCGAGCAGCCGGTCCGCATGGGCCTGGGTTTCGACGCCTTCGGCGACCGTCATGAGGTTGAGGGTCTGCCCGAGCGCCACGACGGCTTGCGCGAGGGCTGCTTCCTGCGTGGTGCGATCGATGTCCTCCACGAAGCTGCGGTCGATCTTCAAGACGTCGAGCGGGAAACGCTTCAGATACGTGAGCGAGGAGTATCCGATCCCAAAGTCGTCGACGGCGATGCTCACCCCCAAGGCCTTGAGTTCGTTGAGCACCGAGACGCTCGCGTCAAGATCGGTCATGAGGGCAGTTTCGGTGAGTTCGAGGACGAGTCGCTCCGGCGGCAGGCCCGAACCGAACAGAGCCTCGGACACTTCGGTTACCAGCCGGGGGTTGAGCAACTGGCGGCCCGAGAGGTTGACCGATACGCGTGGGGCCACTC
>JBKHYB010000386.1:0-1634 GCA_046565725.1 Actinomycetota bacterium | reverse complement strand
AAGCTTTCGTTAGCGACTTCTAAGGGAGCCGATGAGAACAGCGATCGTCTCAGGGGTACTCGTCGCCCTTCTAGGGCTTGGTCTGATAGTCGGCGCTGGGGTGGAGAACGGGCCTAATCCGTTCATCACGCTCGGCGTCATGAACGGCGCGGTCTTCGGCTTGGTGGCTCTCGGCCTGGTCCTCGTCTACAAAGGCACCCGGGTGTTCAACTTCGCGCAAGGCGAGTTCGGAACGCTGGCCGCCTATTTCCTTTTCCTCGGCATCAACAACTGGGGCATGCCCTACGGTTTGGCCATCCCGGTCGCGATCGCAGGCACGGTCCTGATCGGATTGACGCTCGAGAGAGTGGTCGTTCGACCGCTTATGAACGCCCCTCGTATCAATCTCCTCGTCGCCACGATCGCCGGAGCGCTGGCGTTCATCGGGATCGAGATCCTCATCTACCGGGTCGAGCCTCGTTCTCTCGATCCCGTCATAGCGGCGACAGACGCCGCGGGCAACCCCAACGGGATCACGGTGTTCGATCTTCCCATCGAGCCTCAGCGACTGATCGCCCTTGGTGTGCTCCTCGGCCTGGGGGCACTACTGGCCTGGTTCTTCTCCAAGACAGACCTCGGACTCGCGGTGCTGGCGACGTCCCAGGACGCGTTCGCGACCCGGGTGGTCGGCATCGGCGTCGAGCGCATGTCTCGATTCATATGGGGCTCTGCCGCTCTCCTGGGAGCGATCGCCGGCATCCTGTACGTCCCGTTAACCGGTGCATTAACACCGGCGGTGATGACGACGAACATCCTGATACCAGCCTTCACCGGCGCGGTCCTCGGGGGGATGACCTCGTTACCCGGCGCGTTCGTGGGAGGCATCGTGATCGGTGTCGTCCAGAGCGTGGGTCTGTGGGCCGGAGGCCACTTCACGGTCGGCGAGAAGGCACTCCAGGAGATCGTCCCAGGTGTCGAACAGGTCACCATCATGGTCGTCCTGCTCGCGGTCCTGCTCGCTAGGCCGCAAGGTCTGCTCGGGAAGGAGGCCTGATGGCCGTGGCGGCGTCTTCCGCTCAGATACCGGTCGCAGCGAGGTTCCGCCCCGACACGCGCGGGTGGGCCGTTCGCATCGTCGTGCTCCTGGCACTGATCGCAGTAGTGCTGTGGCGGGTAGCGACCGTCAGCAACCTCTGGGCGGACCACATCTCTCAGGCCCTGATCTTCGCCATCATCGGGCTGTCCTTGAACATCATCATGGGCTACACCGGCCAGGTGTCGTTGGGACATCACGCTTTCGTGGGACTCGCAGCGTTCATCGCCGCGCACCACATCACCGAGCGCTCCGGCTGCTCCCCCGAAGAAGGCTGCATCGAGTCGTCGGTGGGGGCGTTCTTCGTGGCGATCCTCCTCGCCATAGTCAGCGGACTGGTAGCGGCCGGATTGCTGGGCATGGTCGCCCTCCGTATCAAGGGCCTATACCTCGCCCTGATCACCCTCACGTACGGCTTCGTGGCCGTGAACTCGATCTTCGAGATCCCAAGCCTGACCCGTGGTGGTGCCGGCATGCCGGCCCCGCGGCCCAAGATGTTCATCACCGACCACCGGTTCATGCTGCTCTGTGCCGTCCTGCTGGCGGTGTGCATGTTCATCGA
>JBKHYB010000385.1:0-1638 GCA_046565725.1 Actinomycetota bacterium | reverse complement strand
GGTTATCTCGAACGCCAGCTGAAGCGGTGGACCGGCCAGATGGAACTGACCTTGCCCCACACCAGGCCCTTGCCGGCGCTCGAAGAGATCGGCAGGTGGCTGCGCGAAAGGCTCCCTCGATCCGGCCCCTCGACCTTGGTACACGGTGATTACAAGCTCGACAACGTCATGTTCGGCCCATCGGACGAGCCCCGCCTTGTAGCCATCCTCGATTGGGAGATGTCCACGATCGGCGACCCACTGGCGGACCTCGGGTGGATGACGTCGTTCTGGAGAGAACCCGGCGACGAAGCCGCTTCCGTGTTCTCGCAGACGACGCAGGTAACGGAGCTGCCCGGATTCTCGACGAGGGCCGACCTGGTGCGGCGTTACGCCGCCACGACGGGCAGGGACGTCTCGGCTCTTCCTTGGTACCAGGTGCTGGCGATCTGGAAACTGGCGATCCTTCTAGAAGGTTCCTACGCGCGGCACCTTGCGGGCATGACCGACGATCCCTTCTTCGCCAAGATGGAGACGGGCGTGCCGGAACTCGCAGAGATGGCGCTAGACCTCGCTCGAAGGACGCAGGGCGGATGGTGAGACGCTTCGACGCTCTGATCGTCGACTTCGGAGGCGTGCTGACGACCCCCCTCCAGGACGCCATGGTGCGCTTCGCGGACGAACTCGGGATCGAGCTCCAGGACCTCGTCCGCGTGGCCCTGGCTGCCTACTCCGGGGAGGAGGACTCCTTGGTCACCGACTTCGAAACCGGAAAGATCGAGGAAGAGGCGTTCAGCATCGAGTTCGCCCGTCGGCTGCACGACGTGACGGGTGTCGAGGTGGTGCCGGAGAGGCTCGTGGACAGGATCTTCAGCGGGCTGGAGGCCGAAGAAGACATGTTCGAGGCGGTCCTCACCACCCGTCGATCCGGGTACAAGACCGCACTGCTCTCGAATTCTTGGGGCGTCGGGCTCTACCCGATGCATAGGTTCCCAGAGATGTTCGATGTGGTGGTTATCTCGGGCGAGGTGGGGATGCGCAAACCCGACCGAGACATCTTCGACCACACGGTCGCCGAACTCGCCGTGCCGGCAGAACGCTGCATCTTCGTCGACGACCACCCGGGTCATCTGAAGACGGCACAGGATCTAGGGATGGCGACGGTGCTTCATCGTGATCCCAAGCGATCGCTCGCCGAACTATCTGACCTGCTGGAGCTGGACCTCACTCCTACCGATAGTTAGTGAACTGCAGCGGTATCCCGAAGTCGTGTTCCTTGAGCTGCGCGATCACATCTTGAAGAACATCCCGCGATTTCGAAGACACGCGGACCTGGTCCCCCTGAACGGAAGCTTGGGCCTTGACCTTCGTGTCTTTGATGAACTTCACGATCTCCTTGGCCTTCTCTGACGAGATGCCCTGGTTGATCGAGATGCTCTGCCGAGCGGTGCCTCCCGCGGCCGGTTCGATGTTGCCTCTCTGTAGGGCCTTAAGCGCGATCTTGCGCTTCACGAGCTTCTCTTCGAGGACCCGCACCACGTCCTTGACCTTCTGCTCGGTGTTGGACCGGACCACCAGCGAGACATCGTCGCCGTCCTGGCTCAGGTCGATGGACGAACCGGTGTCCTTGAAGTCGAAACGTGTCGAGATCTCACGCTT
>JBKHYB010000384.1:0-1655 GCA_046565725.1 Actinomycetota bacterium | reverse complement strand
GGAACTGTCACGTTCGGGGTCGATCGCCAGCGCCCACACGGCGCCCTCGTCCACGTCCACGGTGAGGTCGGCGAAGCCGCCGCCGACATCGGCGGTGTAGGTCACCTCTCCGGTCTCCAGGGACACGCGGTGAACCTCTCCTTCCGAACCGGTGGCGATCCAAGCCGCCCCGAAACCGACGGCCAGGTCCGAGTTCGAGTCACCGGTCGGAACGTCGATCGAGACCGAGGGATCGGTGGCACGGTCTTTCTCGCCGAAGCCGGAGAGGCGCAGAAGGGTTCCATCGGAAGCAGCCAGACCCCACACCTCGGTCCCGTCGGCAGCGACATCGGTCAGAGTGATCCCGGCTGGAATGGATCCGGCAGGGCCGTCCGCTCCCGCCGGGATCTCGCCATCTTCGATGGTGTAGACGGCGCCGGTCGATGGGTCGACGGCCCACAGGTCGCTGTCGGACAGGGCGATGTCGAGATGCACATCGTTGCCATCGGCGAGGCGATAGGTCTCGGTCCCCCCACCATCCGGGTCGATCTTGTAGACGCTGCCGGTGGTGTCGGTAGCCCATACGTATCCAAGGCCGGCCACGATCTCGTCGGGCTGTCCGCCACCCATCGGAACGGTGTCGAGCACCTCGTCGGTGAGCGGGTCGATCTTCTTCACGCCGCTGGAGTCGGTCATCCACACGGCCCCCTCGCCCACGGCGACCGCGACCGGAGAACCTCCGGCCGGGATCGTGGCAACGACCTCGGGGGCCGAGCTCGTGATTCGAAGCCCTCGCTCACCTCCGAGGTCGGCGGTCGTCACGAACACGATCAGCAACGTCGCCATGGCGATCGCTCCGGCCGTCTCGCCGAAGATCATCCACCTTCGGCGCCGGCGTGCCGCGAGGAATCTCTGGCGGGCGGCGGCCGGGTCGGAGGGGTGGAACTCACCTCCTACTTGCTGCAACGAGTCTTTGAGCAGCCTGTCGAGATCCATCAGGAGTCCTCTCTCAAGCTGCCGGCGAGAGCCCGTTCCAGCTTGGCGCGGGCTTTGGATAGCTGGGACTTCACGGTACCCACCGAGCACCCGAGCGCGTTGGCGATCTCGGCCTCGGGCAGGTCTTCGAAGTAGCGGAGCACCACGCAGGCGCGCTGACGCTCCGGGAGCTCGCGGACGGCGGCCCACACGAGGCGGCCGGTCTCATGACGTTCGGGGTCCCAGTCCGGCGCCTTCGTTTCATCGCGGTGGTGGATCACCCGGTTGACGCGGTTCTCGATCGTCTTGCGACGGATCTTGCTACGGCACATGTTGACCACGGCCTGGCGCAGGTAGGCATCGACCCGGTCCATGTCTCGGATCCGGTTCCATCCGGTGAAGGTCTTCAGCATGGCTTCCATCACGAGTTCCTCGGCCATCTGGGCATCCCCGATGATGACGTAGGCGAGACGGCACATGGGCGCGTAGTGACGGTCGAACAGGGACGCGAACTCGGCGTCCCGCTCGGCCTCCGAGCGATCCAACAGGCGGACCCCCTCTGCCACCGCGAAAGCTACTCCCGTCATCTCATCCTCCGTTCGTCTCCCAAGACGCACGGTGGATAGCCCCGGTTGCCCCGGGCTACGGATAAGTATGCGGGCGCGTGACGCGTGTATCCAGGACCCGATGCCCCCAAGTCG
>JBKHYB010000383.1:0-1656 GCA_046565725.1 Actinomycetota bacterium | reverse complement strand
CCGGTGCCCCCACCAGATCTGGCGGGAGATGCACCAGTCGCGCACGTTCTCCATCCAATCGAGATAAGCCTTGGCGAACCTACGCGGAACGATGTTGACCCGTCCGTTCTTGACGACATCGATAGCGGGGCCGGCAAGCGGCTCCATCGAAACAAACCACTGCTCGGAGAGCCACGGCTCGATCTCGGTCCCACAGCGATAGCAATGCCCGACCGCGTGGACATAGGGGCGCTCGACCTTCTCGATGAGCCCCTTCTCCTCTAGGGCATCAGCTACGGCTTTACGGGCTTCGTAGCGGTCGAGCCCGGCGAAGGGCCCACCCATCTCGTTCACGACAGCACGGCTGTCGAAGATGTTGATCTGCGCCAGGCCGTGTCGCTCCCCTATCTCGAAGTCCGTCGGATCGTGGGCCGGCGTCGCCTTGACGGCGCCGGTGCCGAACTCCGGATCGACCGCGCGATCCGCGACAACGAGGAGTTCCCTGTCGGGGAAGAACGGATGGATCAGCGTCTTGCCGATGGCGTCCCGATAACGTTCATCGTCGGGGTTAACCGCCACTCCAGAGTCACCCAGCATCGTTTCGACACGGGTGGTTGCAACACTGATGCTGCCCGAACCATCCGAGAACTCATACCTGAAGGTGATGATCTCGCCCGGAACCTCTTCGTGTTCGACCTCGATATCCGAAAGTGCGGTCTCGTGGAACGGACACCAATTGATGATCCTGTTCCCGCGATAGATCAAGCCATCTTCGAACCAGCGGACGAACACCGTGCGAACGGCTCGCGACAACCCCTCGTCCATCGTGAACCGCTCTCGCTCCCAGTCGCACATGAGCCCAAGCTTGCGGATCTGCTCGGTGATCCGGCCACCGGATTGAGCCTTCCACTCCCAGATGCGCTCGATGAAAGCGTCGCGCCCGAGTTCGTTGCGGTCCTTACCTTCCTTCGCAAGCTCGCGCTCGACCACGTTCTGCGTTGCGATCCCGGCGTGGTCGGTTCCCGGCAGGAACAGCGATTCTCTGCCCTGCATCCTCGCCCGCCGGGCGTACAGGTCCATGTGCGTATGTCCGAAGGCATGACCCATGTGCAAAGACCCGGTGACGTTGGGCGGCGGGATGACGAGGCTCCACCCTTCCTTCTCGGAACCTGCGTCGGCGCGGAAGAATCCGCGGCGCTCCCACTCGGAGTACCAGCGGTCCTCGATCTCTGATGGCTGATATGCGGTCGGAAGTTCCTGGGTCACTTCACTCCTATGAAGATGCGGGTCCGCTCCGAACCGTCCACGGTCTTGCGACCGAGGATGACCCGGTCGAAATGACGCACCCAGTCGGGCAGCGACGGTTCGGTCTGCGAGTCTAAGAGGCCCAAGGCCTCGGCGAGGCCGAGGGCCCGTTGCGGGTGGAGTTCGAGGGTCGGTTCGTAAGCCTCACCGAGTAGGTCCGCTGCGTCCGTCTGCGGCCGACCGACCACCCCGGAAAGACGCAGGGCCGCCTCGATCCTTCCATCGATCGTGTCGGGCAACCCCGCAGCGGAACCGAACAGCCTGAGGAGCAGGGCGTCGGCCGAACTGAGCACCTCGGTCAACGAGCTGTCGCTCGAGTGGCTCTCGTCCACTTGGAGGCCATCCGTGCGGACCGATGCGGCAGCGATGAAA
>JBKHYB010000382.1:0-1662 GCA_046565725.1 Actinomycetota bacterium | reverse complement strand
GGGATACCGGAGCCCATCGATGTCAACCAAGTGGTGCGAGATATGCATCGGATGTTCGCTCGAGCCATCAGAGAGAACATCACGATAGATGTCGACCTCGGGCACGACCTACCGAAGATCCTCGCCGATCATGGACGACTCGAACAGGTGCTCATGAATCTGGTGGTGAACGCGGCCGACGCGATACCGGGCAACGGCACGATCTCGATCTCCACCCACGCTATCGACGTCAGTGGGCACCTCAACTCCTCCCTGGGTCTGCAACCGGGCCCCCACGCGGCCCTTCGCATCGAGGACACCGGGATAGGGATGACCGCCGACGTAAAACAGCGTCTCTTCGAACCGTTCTTCACGACGAAGGATCCCGGTAAAGGAACGGGGCTCGGGCTCGCGACCGTCTATTCGATCGTCAACGCACTTGGCGGTCGCATCCAGGTCGACTCGACGCAGGGAGAGGGATCGACCTTCACGATCTTCCTTCCCGCTTCTTCTTCAGAACCCGAGAGCGGGAAGGGGTTGGAAGGTGAACCATCGCTTGCGCCCGATAAGCACACTGTCTTGGTAGTAGAAGACGAAGAGGCGGTAGCGGACATCGTTTGCAGGATCTTGCAGCGCAAAGGGTACGTCGTGCTCCGAGCGTCGTCTGGTCCGGAAGCGATACGCATATCGGAAGGCCACGATGTCCACCTGCTGATCACTGATGTGGTGATGCCGATCATGTCCGGGAAGGAACTCGCCGAGGTGTTGCAACTCCCCACCCTTTTCATGTCCGGGTACCCCGACCAGAACTTCTCCTTGGAAGAGCTGGGTCGGGAAGGAACGACGTTCCTTCAGAAGCCGTTCACCCAACTCGAACTCCTCCAGAAGGTCGCCGAGGTGCTGAATGAGTCCTCCAGCCGGCAATCGAGTGGAGACCTGTCGGGTTAAGCAGCGTCGCCAGCGTCGGACTTATCGGCGCGGGAATCGCTCAACAGCTTGAAGGCGACGAAGATCGTGAACACCCCGAAGATGTTCTGTAGCACTCCGGGATGAAGAGCAAGTGCCAGACGGGCGCCCAAGAACGCCCCGACCGTGCCGGTCAGCGCGACAGGTACAACCAGGTCTGCATCTATCAGTCCCCGCCGGTGGTGGGCGACGACTCCGACGATCGCGGTCGGCACTACGACGAGAAGGGACGTTCCTTCCGCAACCTGCTGGGTTTGATCAAAGACCAACACGATGAACGGAACCATGATGACCCCGCCGCCCACCCCGAACATCGCAGACATGACCCCGACGGCCACACCGACGGCGAGACATAAGAGGAACAACTCGAACGTCATGGCCATGCGAGCAGGACCCCCATCAACAGCACGATCACCCCGAAGACCGCTTTCAGCCGCTTTTCGGACATAGAAGCCATCACCCGAGCTCCGACGGGAGCTCCCACGACAGCACCGAGCGCCGGCGGCAGGGCTACCAGAGGCTCGGAGCTGCCATCCGCCAGATAGGTAGCCGCGCCCACAGCCGCGATCGGGATCACGACGGCCAGCGATGTCGCGTGAGCGCGATGTTGAGGCAGGCCGGCCAACAGAACCAGGAGCGGGACCATCACGATGCCCCCTCCTACCCCCAGCGCTCCACTGACCAGTCCCGCGATCGCCCCGATCATCCATAAACGGG
>JBKHYB010000381.1:0-1688 GCA_046565725.1 Actinomycetota bacterium | reverse complement strand
GCCGTATCCGTTGCCCGGTGCCACGACGATGTCGGCCTCGTCCAACAAGAAGGTCGTGTACGACTCCGAGCTGTGTCCCTCCGGGACCGGAACCCAGACGTAGATCGACCCTTTGGGGGGAGTCACCTCGACCCCCATCGACTTCAGACCGTCACACAGCAGATCCCGGCGATGACGGTAGCGGTCCACGCACTGTTCGAGATGGTCCTGGGGACCGTCGATCGCCGCGATGCCCGCTCTCTGGACCGCATCGAAGATCCCCGAGTCGATATTGGTCTTGAGTCGCTTTATCGCCTCGATCGCGTGCGGCGCTCCGGCCACCCAGCCGATCCGCCAGCCGGTCATGTTGTAGGTCTTGCTCAGGGAATGGAACTCGACCGCAACATCCATCGCTCCCGCTGCCTCGAGCACGCTTGGTGCGACGTAACCGTCGAAGGTGATCTCTGTATAAGCGGCGTCGTGGGCCAACAGGAGATCGTGCTGCTTGCAGAAGGCAACCGCTTCGTCGAAGTAATCCTTGTCGACCACAGCGCTGGTGGGGTTCGACGGATAGTTGAGCCACAGGACCTTCGCCTTAGCGAGCGTCTCGGGCGGGATCGATGCTAGATCCGGCTTGAAGTCATTGTCGGGCGTGAGCGGGAGCAGCACCGCCTCACCGTGAGCGAGGATCGTCCCGGTCTCATAGACGGGATATCCCGGGTCCGGTATGAGTGCTACGTCACCCGGATCGATGAACGCGACCGGCAGGTGGAAGATGCCTTCCTTGGAACCGACGAGCGGCTGGACCTCTTCGTTGGGGTCGAGCTTCACGCCGAATCGACGCTCGTACCAAGCAGCGATCGACTCCCGGAACTCGGGCATACCCGTGTAGGAGGGGTACCGATGCGTCGCAGGGTCGGCGGCAGCTTTCTGCAGCGCCTCGATCACATGAGGCGGTGACGGCAGGTCGGGGTCACCGACACCGAAGGAGATGATGTCCGCACCCCGCGCCTTCGCCTCGGCGACCTTTCGATCGATCTCGGCGAACAGATATGGCGGGAGCTTCTCGATCCTTGCAGCGGTTCTCAACTGGTTGCCACCTCATCGATGTCTACTTCTCCGTCGAAAGATCGAACGGCCGGTCCCGTCATGAATACGGGAGCCTCTTCGGTCAATGAACCTTCCCAGCGGATGTGCAGGTCTCCTCCGGCTAACGAAACGGTCAGCTCTGGGTTCGCACCGCCGAGTAACCTCGCCACCACGGCAACCGCACACGCACCGGTTCCACATGCAAGCGTCTCGCCCGATCCCCTCTCCCAGACCCGCATCGTGGCGTGATCCGGAGAGTCCACACGCATGAATTCGATATTCGCGCGCTGCGGGAAGATCGGATGCGTCTCGAGCACCGGCCCCAACGTGGTTACGGGTGCCGATCCCGGATCGTCGTGGAACAACACGGCGTGGGGGTTGCCCATCGAAACGCAAGCCGCCTCGAGGACCTCATCTTCCAGGTCGATCTTGGTGTGGAGAGCATCCTCGCCCTCCCATCGCACCGGGATGTCGGCGGGCTCGAAGATCGGGGCCCCCATGTCCACCCGCACCATGTCGTCTTCGAACCAGACCGTCTTCAGCCCGGCTCGCGTCATCACTCTCAGTTCGTCGGCAGTCGTAAGGCCTTCGTCCCTGGCGAAAACGGCGAGGCATCGGAT
>JBKHYB010000380.1:0-1698 GCA_046565725.1 Actinomycetota bacterium | reverse complement strand
CTCGCCTAGGTTAGCCGCATCGAGCGGAGCGAGCCTAACCAGTGAGTCGGCCAGCCGATCTTCCCCGAACAGCTCGCCATCGGGATCGCGGGCCTCGAGGAACCCGTCGGTGTAGAGCACCAGGCGATCCCCCGGTTCCAGCCGGGCCTCGCCCTCGGACAGTCCGGTGTCCTCGTACCAACCCAGGGGCTTGTTGCGGGGCCCCTCGAGGAAATGACCTCCCCCGGTGTCCTTAGCCCGCAAGCGGAACGGCGAATGGTGCCCCATGTTGAACCAGCGGATCGCACCGGTCTCGATATCGAGGATCAGATAGATCACGCTCGCGAACGAGCCTTCCTCGGTGGCATCCCTCAGCGCGCGGTTGGCTCTCTCGATCACCCTCTTAGGTCCGGCACCGAGACTGCGCTCGGCTCGCAACGACGACAAGGTGACCGTCGCCATGAGGGCCGCGGCGATTCCCTTGCCGGAGGCGTCACCGATGACCACCGACAGAGCGCGGCCCCCCAACTCGAAGTCGTACCAGTCGCCACCGACCCGGTTGGCCTGTCTCTGGAGCGGGGTGACCTTCACGCCCGGAGGTTCGGGCACGGTCCGCTGCAGGAGGTTGCGTTGGATCGAGGCGGCGATCTCGAGCTCTCGCTCTTGAAGCGCCAGTTGCTGCAACCGTGCGAGCCCTCGCTGCATCTCTTCGAATCGCTTGGCGAGTTCCTCCACCTCGTCTCCGGATCGGATGTCGATCGTCTGATTGAAGTCGCCACGCTCGATGCCGCGCGCGGCGCGGACCAGCTGCCCGATGCTGCTCGTGAGACGACGGGGGAGATAGATGGCCAAGGCCAGGCCGATGGCGAAGGCCCCCACCAGGACCGCCACCAGCGTGATCACCGTCTGATCCTGAAGCGACTCGAGTTCCCTCTCGGTGCGGGCCACCACCCGGTCCTGCTCCAGACGGAGCTGCTCGCCGAGCAACTCGACCTCGGCGATCAGGGGTTCGCCATCCTGGGAGAGGACCCGGAACGCCTGCGAACGCGACCCCTGTTCGGCAAGAGGTACCACCTCGTCGTCCACGAGGTCCTGGAACGAATCGCCGGCATCGACCAACCGGTTCAACAGATCCCTCTCGCGACGTGTTGGCTCCAAGGAGAACGCGACCTCTTCCCACTCGGTCGCCACTTCCGTCTCGGTCCGGTACTGCTCCAGCAAGGTTGGGCTCGAAGAGATCAGATATCCGCGGATAGCAGCACTCTGGGCGGTGAACGACCTGATGATCTCGTCGACCGCAACGAGTTCGGGGAGCGCGGTATCGAACACTCGCCGTTGCACGTTACGGAGCGACCCGAACAGCGAAAGGGTCACCCAACCCAACAAGACGATAAGCACCAGCAGCAGGCCGAACCCCCCGACCAGCTTCTGCCGCAGGGACAATCTCACGGCGTCAGTATGCTGCACGCGATGAAGTTCTTCCGGACTGCGGCGGTGGCATCGCTCGCAGGCGGTCTCTGGGCGATAGCCGAAGCGAGGGCTTACCGCCTGCAAGAGCACCGTCTCGACGTCCGCCTCGGCATCCCTCCGCTGCGGATCCTGCACCTATCGGACGCTCACCTGACCGGGCATGACCACCGGCGGGTCGATTTCATCCGCTCGCTGGCAACACTCGCGGACCCCATCGATCTGATCCTGATGACGGGGGACATGCTCGAG
>JBKHYB010000379.1:0-1699 GCA_046565725.1 Actinomycetota bacterium | reverse complement strand
ATGCGCCCGCAGTTCGTCGAGCACCTGTCGGCGCGTGCCCTCGTCCACGGCACCACCGCGCAGCGCCTGCTCGGCCAGGTAGTGGCTGCCGATGTTCGACGTCATGATCACGACGGTGTTGCGGAAGTCGACCGTCCTGCCCTGCCCATCAGTAAGGCGCCCGTCGTCGAGAAGTTGGAGCAACACATCGAAAACATCGGGGTGAGCCTTCTCCACCTCGTCGAGCAGGAGGACCGAGTACGGGCGGCGACGCACGGCTTCGGTCAATTGACCGCCTTCGTCGTAGCCGACGTATCCGGGCGGAGCACCGATGAGCCGGCTGACCGAGTGTTTCTCCATGTACTCGCTCATGTCGATCCGGACCATCGCTCGTTCGTCGTCGAACAGGAACTCGGCCAGCGCCCGAGCAAGTTCGGTCTTCCCGACTCCGGTCGGGCCGAGGAAGATGAAGGAACCGATGGGTCGGTGTGGATCGGAGAGTCCCGATCTGGCCCGCCGGATGGCGTTGGCAACGGCCTCCACCGCTTCATCCTGACCGACCACGCGTTCGTGCAGCCCCTCCTCCATCGCTACGAGCTTGCCGATCTCGCCCTCCATGAGCTTGGAGACCGGGATCCCCGTCCACCGAGAAACCACCTCAGCGATGTCCTCTTCGTCAACCTCCTCCTTCAAGAAGCGGCGGTCCTCCTGCAACTCGCTCAGCGCATCGTTGGAGGTCGTCAGGTCCCTCTCGAGCTCGATCAACCGGCCGTAGCGAAGTTCGGCAGCGGTGGCCAGGTCTCCGTCACGCTCGGCCCTCTCCGCCTCGCCCTTCACCCTCTCGATCTCGGCCTTCAGCGAACGGATCGCTGCGATTGCCTCCTTCTCCCTGAGCCAGTGGGCCTTCATCGCATCCATCTGCTCGTGGATGCCTGCCGCTTCCTCTTCGATCTTCTGAAGACGCTCTTTCGAAGCCTCGTCCGACTCTTTGGTGAGGGCGGCCTTCTCGATCTCGAGCTGTTTCAGGCGGCGGTCGAGGACGTCTATCTCCGTCGGCATCGAATCGATCTCGATGCGAAGTCGGGATGCCGCCTCGTCTATCAGATCGATCGCCTTGTCGGGGAGGAATCGAGCCGTCACGTAACGGTCCGAGAGCACGGCAGCCGCAACGAGTGCCGCGTCCTGGATCCGGACACCGTGGTGGACCTCGTAGCGCTCTTTCAGTCCTCTCAATATGCCGATCGTGTCCGCGACGGAAGGTTCGCCCACCAGGACCTGCTGGAAGCGCCGTTCGAGAGCGGCGTCCTTCTCGACGTACTTCCGATACTCATCGAGGGTCGTGGCCCCGATCATGCGCAGCTCGCCGCGGGCCAGCATGGGCTTGATCATGTTCCCCGCATCCACCGCACCTTCGGCTCCGCCCGCGCCGACGATCGTGTGCATCTCGTCGACGAAGGTGATGATCTCGCCTTCGGAGTCGGCGATCTCCTTGAGGACGGCCTTCAAGCGCTCTTCGAACTCGCCGCGATACTTGCTGCCTGCCACCATCGACCCGATGTCGAGGGCTATCAACCTCTTGTTCTTCAGCGACTCGGGCACATCGCCTGCCACGATCCGGTTCGCCAGCCCCTCGACGATCGCCGTCTTACCGACGCCCGGTTCCCATATGAGCACGGGGTTGTTCTTGGTCCGGCGGGACAGCACCTGGATCACGCGGCGG
>JBKHYB010000378.1:0-1706 GCA_046565725.1 Actinomycetota bacterium | reverse complement strand
GACACGACGATGAACAGCGTCGCGGGTACCACCATGCCGCCGAGTGCCGCGACTGCCGGGAGCAGCGCGGCGCGGGGATCGCGGAGCTCGCCGATGACCAGCTCGCGCTTGATCTCGAGCCCGACGACGAAGAAGAAGATCGCCATGAGGCCGTCGTTGACCCAGTGACGCAGGTCCTCGTTCAGGACGAAGTTCCCGATCTCGAGCCGGACCTCGGTCCTCCAGAAGGACTCGAACCCGTCCTGGAAAGGAGAGTTCGCTAGGAGGAGTGCGATGATCGTAGCGACCAGCAATACGACACCACCGGCGGCCTCGGTGTGCAGGAATCGACGGAGCGGTCGCGCAACGAGGCGCGGAACGGGTCTCTCGCTCGAGAGCCAGGAGAAACGCAACGGTGAACCTGGTAACGGCATCTACCCTCCCTGGGCGTAGCTCAACGAATCGCCGACCAGGCTTCCCGGCTCACCTGTTCCAGGATACCGGCCCGCCACTCACTCCGTTCTAGATCGGTTCGTGCGAGATCCGGGTCGGGAATGGATCGCTATACGAGCGAGATCTAGGCGGGAATCGGTGGGGGAGGGGGGGCCTAGTATCTGTGGATGGAGCGGCTGCCCGTACGGAAGATCGTCATGCCCACCCCGTACGCCGTCGGCCCCGTCAACGCCTATCTGATCGAGGCCGATCCGGTCACGCTCGTCGACGCAGGCATCAACACACCTCAAGCCCGCAACGCGATGTGGCTGGAGCTCGCGGCAGCGGGGTACTTCCCGGAATCCATCGAGCAGATCCTCATCACTCACGCGCATCCCGACCACTACGGTCTGGTCGCCGACCTGCAGGAGACCTCACACGCGGTCGTGTACTTCCCGGCTAAGGAGATCGCGCGCGTGCGCGACAAACAGATGCTGTTCGAGGTTGGGCGTCTGTTGATGGAGGCGGGCATGCCGCTGGAACTGTTGTTCAAGATGGACCAGCAGCGACGCAAGGACCCCAGGCCGGGGATGAGTCACGACAGCGTGGTTCCGATGTCCGAGGGTGACACCTTCCGGTTCTCGGCCGACGACGGCGACTTCACGCTGACCGCCCTGCACATGCCGGGCCATACCGGTGGCCACATGGTGTTCCACGAGCCGGACACCGGCACCCTGTTCGCGGGCGACCAGCTCCTGCCCGACGTGTCCCCGAATCCACTGCTCGAGCCGAGCCTCGACGAACCGGGGGAGCGCAGGCGTTCGCTCAAGGAATACCTTGCCAGCCTCGAGCGCATGGCGGATCTCGGCCTCCAGATCGCCTTTCCCGGGCATGGTGACGTGATCGAGGACCCCAAGCGACTGATCGATCGCACGATCGAGCACCACCTCAAGCGCAAGAAGCGGGTCGGCGGCATGCTCACGAGCGAGGGCGTTACCGCCTACGAACTGGCCCGCCAGATGTACCCCCGGGCCAAGGATTACGACATCTTCCTTGCGGTGTCCGAGATCGTGGCTCACCTCGATCTGGTGGTCGACGACGGCGAGGCCGTCACCGAGCAGCGGGACGGCATCACCCACTACGTGAAGGCCTAGCAGGGGGCTTTCCTCCGGCCCGGGAGCCGCGGCGCGGCCCCCTCGGTGGGGCTGCTCGCCGCTCGGCGCGTCCATCGACCCAAGGGTGGCATGCGACCACCCCGAGACGGCGACCAGGGACATCCCTGATGGCGGGCCGGG
>JBKHYB010000377.1:0-1709 GCA_046565725.1 Actinomycetota bacterium | reverse complement strand
CCGGAGACCGGTGCCGTTCGACCAGGCCGTCGCCGAGATCATCCGGAACGGCGGCACGCACTTCGATCCCCAACTCGCTGCGCTGGCCGAAGAGGTCTTCCTGGACCAACCGGTCGAGATCCTCGGGTTCGACCTCTAAGAGAACCCACCGAGGTAGAGGTCGACCAAGGGCTGCCCCCAGAAGATGCCCAACACCGTTCCGGCGGCCAGGAATGGACCGAACGGGATCTGCATCTTGCGTCCACCTCCGGTCGCGATCATCGCTACGAGCCCGATCAGGCCTCCCATCAGGAAGCTGAGGAACATCCCGGCCAGAACGACACCCGGGACGCCGACGTAGCCGAGGAAGGTCCCCAGCACGAAGGCCAGTTTCACGTCTCCCCCGCCCATTCCCGCCGGCACGATGACCGCGATCAGATAGAAGAACCCACCGAAGATGAGCGCGCCGAGGGCCGCGTCCAACGCTCGATCCATCTGCCCCTCGATCGCAGCGTCTAAGAGGAGACCCGCCCACCCCACGACGAAGGTCGGATAGACCACCCGGTTCGGCAGCAACTTGTGATCGAGGTCGATCACCGTGAGCACGACGAGCGACCAGAAGAAGGCCATGTAGACGAAAGCGGCCACACCGACATCGAACTTCCAAGCCGCCAGCCCGAAAAGGATGGCGGTGGAAAGCTCGATCAGGGGGTACCGCGGCGAGATACGGGTTCCGCATCCCCTGCACCGGCCCCCGAGGAAGACGTACGACAGGACCGGGATGTTCTCTACGGCGCGGATCTGCCGGTCGCAGTGGGGGCAGTGGCTGCGGCCGGTGACGATCGTTTGGCGCCGTGGGATCCGGTAAGCGGCGACGGTCGCGAAGCTCCCGAACAAGAGCCCGAGGATCGTCGCAAGGGCTACGAACAAGAGTGCCTCAGTCAGGTTCGCCGATGTGCTCGCGGATCCGCTCGATCAGGGTGTCGGCCTCGAACGGCTTCATCACCACGTTGTCGGGGCCGATCTGGTCGTCGAAGATCTGGTGAGCGTCGGGTTTACCGGTCACGACGATGATCGAGATCCCTGCCGTGCTCGGGTGCTCCTGCATCTCGTCGAACATGCGGCCCCCGGAGACGTCGGGCATCATGAGATCGAGCAGGATGAGGTCGGGCTTGCGGAACTCGGCCTTGGCCAGACCCTCCAGACCGTCCCGTGCCTCCATGACCTCATAGCCCTCGGACTCGAGGATGAACTTCTCGAGCTCCCTGACCGCTTCTTCGTCTTCGACGATAAGTATCGTTTTCGGCATGTCTGGCGGAAACGGTATCAATGTTCCGGCCATCCGTGCCGATATCACTGGCAGATAATCTCAGGAAAGGCGGACGGTGGGCTTCCACCGGAGGGATGACATGGAACTTCTACTGCTCGCGTCCCGGATCGAGAGGGGCCACTACGACATCGACCCCTTAAGGGTCGCCGAAGCGATGATCGAGGAGATCAGGGCTGCCCGAACAGAACGGGGTTCTTCAGCGTCGGTCGGGCGGAACCTCAGTCCCAGAGACCTCGAATCGCTGCTCGAGGCTTTAGGCGTCCGGCCACAGCCTCAGCCATAGCCACGGCAGACACGGTCGCGGCGACGTCGTGAACCCTGACGGCCGCGGCTCCGGCATGTGCGGCGAGCACGGCCAGCGCCAGCGACCCCTCTAGACGTTCCTCAACCGACCGGCCCA
>JBKHYB010000376.1:0-1716 GCA_046565725.1 Actinomycetota bacterium | reverse complement strand
ATCAGCCTGCGCTCTTCCCGGATACCCGACACGAGGTCGTCGCCCTCGCCCAGAGGGTGACGACGACGCGTCGCGTCGAAGCGGCGAACGAGCACCTCGTCGTCGGCTTCGAGGAACACCAAGCGGAACTCCAAAGTGGTCTGCAGAGCTTCCAGAGCTTTCTCGGCCTCGTGGAAGAACGATCCTCCACGGGCATCGATGACGACGGCGATCCTGCTGATGAGGCTCCCCGGCTGCAGCGCCAGTTGCATCATCTGTTCGATCAGCTGTGGGGGAAGGTTGTCGATCACGTACCAACCGAGGTCTTCCATCGCCTTGGCCGCTTCGGATCGTCCCGCGCCCGATAGGCCGCTGATGACGGTCAGATCGACATGCCGTTCAACCGTCATGAAGCCTCTCTCTCGTCGGGCGGTCCTCCCGGATGGAGAACCTCGTAGAGGGTGTCTGCCACGCTGTCCGGCAAGCCCGGTACGGCGCGCAGGTCCTCCAGTGAAGCCTCGCGCATCCGCTTCACCGATCCGAAGGTTTTCAGCAGTCTCTTGCGCCGGACCTCTCCCAGGCCGGGAACGTCGTCGAGGATCGACTGGGTCATCTTCTTGCCCCTGCGCAGGCGGTGGTAGGCAAGGGCGAACCGGTGAGCTTCGTCCCTGATCTGTTGCAGGAGATAGAGCGCATCGGACCCCCGAGGGATGATCACCGGCTCGGGCCTACCCGGCAGGAAGACCTCTTCCATGCGTTTGGCGAGGGAGACGACCGCCACGTCCGATAGCCCCATCTCGTCCATGACCTCGACCGCCCGGTTCAGCTGCCCCTTCCCGCCGTCGATCACGACGAGGTTGGGCGGATACGCGAAGCGCCCGGGTCTGGCTTCGGCATCCGACTCCTCCAGATAACGAGCGAAGCGCCGACGGACCACCTCGCCCATGTTGGCGAAATCGTCCTGTTGCGTGTTCCATCTGATCTTGAAGCGCCGGTAATCTGAGCGCTTCGGCAGCCCATCTTCGAAGACCACCATCGAGCCCACCGCCTCGGTCGGCCCGGTGTTGGAGATGTCGAAGCACTCGATACGCAGGGGGGCATCCTCGAGCCCCAGCTCTTCCTGTAGACGACGGAGCTGCTTGGCGCGCGACGCGAAGTCGCTCGATCTCTTCAACTTGTGCCTCGAGAAAGCTTCTCGCGCGTTCTCGTTGACGGTCTCGAGCAGCTGCCGTTTGCTCCCTCGCTGCGGCACCTGCACCTTGACCTTCGAACCCCGCAGTTCTCCCAACCATCGTTCCAGGAGCTCGGAGTCATCGGGCGGACTGGGAACGAAGACGTTCTTGGGGACCTCTGCATCGACGTAGAGACGCTCGATGAATCGCTCGATCAACTCTTCGGTCGTGAGCTCCTCGACCTTGTCGACGATGAACCCCTTCCGACCCGTCACCCTTCCCCTGCGCACGAAGAAGACCTGGAAGGCAGCTTCGAGGTCGTCGTCTGCCAGCCCGATCACATCGAAGTCTTCAGGCTTCTCGGAAACCATCTCCTGGCGTTCCACGGCCTTGCGGACGCTGATCAACTGATCCCGCAGCTTCGCGGCCATCTCGTAACCCTGGTTGCCGGCGTGCTCCCGCATCTCCGCTTCGAGGCGATCGAGTACCGGCTTGGTGTTCCCGTCGAGGAAATCGCACAGTTCCATCACGATCTGGCGGTGTTCATCGGGGGACACCGCCCCGA
>JBKHYB010000375.1:0-1719 GCA_046565725.1 Actinomycetota bacterium | reverse complement strand
CCGTCCCCTCGACCTTCTCCATGATGTAGAAGGGAGCTCCGATGACGCCGGGGTCTTCGCACATGGTCACCGTCCGGGGCACCCTTACCGAAGTCTCCTGAAGCCCGCTCATCACCCGGTACTCGCGGCCCACATCGTGAGCCGACGGCAGGAAGGCACCGAGCGGGGGACGCCGGAGCACCCAGGAACGGGGCCCACGCCGGATGAAGAAGGTCTCATTGCTGTGGCCGGCCTGGTGGCGTTCGAACTCGAATCCCCCGGTTCCCGGCAAGACCTGCTCGAGGAACGAGGCGAGGTTCTCGACATCGATGAGAGTGTGGACCGGTGCGTTCACAGAGCGAAGCCTACTGGTACGGCCCGCCCTCGGAAGCGGCCAGGAGCTACCAGGCCCGTGGCGTGTGTACGATACGCCGCACAGTTGGACGAACCACTCGACAGGATGGGGGAAACAGTGGCCGGTGAGGTCTACGCCTACATACTGATCCAGACGGCAGTCAACGCGGGCCATGTCGCGCAGGAGATCAGGAAAATCGAGGGGGTCGAATCCGCCGAGGACGTCTCGGGTCCTTATGACGTGATCGTGAGGACATCCGCAACCGACATGGACGCCTTGGGCCGGATGGTTGTAGCGAAGATCCAGGCGGTCGACGGCATCACGCGCACGTTGACCTGCCCCGTCGTAAAGCTCTAGCGGGAGCCCACTACCCTCCCTTTCAACAACTAAACGTGTTCACGCGACCGCGTTCGGGTTTCGTCGATCCTTGGCTCGGGAAACATCTGCTTAACGCATCCAGACACGGACTGGGAAGCCGAGCATGAAGAGGAGGTCATGATGGGACTGCTATGGACGATCCTTGCGGTCATCGGACTGATCGTCGTCCTTCAGGCGATCTTCTAGAAACACCACATCTCAGAGCAGTAAGGGGGCCCCATCCTTGGGGCCCTCATCGCGTCCGCAGGTGGTCGACCTATCTCTTCTCGGGACGTCAGGGACGGAGCAGGATCGGGTGGGAGGCGGTCGGTTCCTCCGGGAGGATGGCGAGGATCTCCGCGGCGGGCCCGGGGATGGTGACAGAGATCGGTTGCGCGCAATCGAAGGTGCTCCACAGGCCTCCGCAGTGTTGCGGCTCGATGATCGCGGCGGGGGCGGCTAGATCTACGACCAGCGACTGGCTCTCGTCGCAGATGGGTTGCGGAACGTCTCCCGAGTAATGATCCCCACACACCTCGGCGCGCACAGCGAAGGCGGAGGGCTCGAAGACGTCGATCTCAGATGCGTCCAAGACGACCGACGTGATCGCCGAAAGGTAGGGAGCAGAGCTGCCGTGGTGGCGGTAGATACATCCGAGCTCGGGGGCCGTGAGGTCTACAGCGCACCAGCCCGACTGTTCGAGAACCTTCTCGTATAGATAGTCGGCTTGCAGTTCCTCGTCCGCAAAGACACCGTCCGCTCCGGCATCGATGAAGAACCTCACCGATCGAGCCTCCGTCGTCGCCTCTCGCTCGCGCGTTGCCACCACCAGTTCCAAGGGCTCCTCGACCGTGTCTTGGCCCTCGACGTATCCCACCCACGACGTACCTTCGAGAGGGTCGACCCCGGCCGGCTCCCCCACCGGTCCATCCCCAAGCTCGGCCCCCGCGAAGCTCCGGGCTCCCAGCGCAACGACATCTACCTCTCCGGGCAAACCCGCGTCAGAGGGATCCGAGCGGAAGAATGGG
>JBKHYB010000374.1:0-1726 GCA_046565725.1 Actinomycetota bacterium | reverse complement strand
GCAGTTGAACGGTCGTCACGACGTCGGCGTTCCCTCGTTCATCGAGCACCATCGTTATCTCTTGTGTCCGCCGCAAGAAGTAATCCACCTTGTTGGCCGCGAAGTTGTTGTGGAACACCATCTGGACGTTGGGGCCGTAGTGACGGGGATCTCCGGACAGACCTGCGTCCTGCAGGGCCGCCTGCTCGTCGGGATCGGCCGAGTACATCTTCAGGTGCTGGGTGCGTATCGAATGAGCGAGGCCCTTGGCAAGCTCGGCTCCGTCCACATCCCCTTGGGCGAGCTTCTTCCAGAGCGAATCGACGAGGTCGCGGAGGTAAGCGTTCTGCTCGTCCTCACGACGTTCGAACTCTCGATAGATGTCGAACAACAACACCTGCGCGGCATTGTCCGGGCCGACGTCGACAGCGAGACCCGGCGCGCTTATAGGACCCGTACCGCGCGTCAGGTCTTGGACGACGAAGGGGTCCATCGCGATGACTCCGTCGAGCCTTTCGTCGAGCGCCAGCTCGTACATCGCGAGCAGCGCCCTCGACGATGCCGGGAAGGTTGGGGTGAGGTTCGCTTCGCGCCACCCGCCGAGAGCATCGAGCGTTCCGTAGAGATCCCGGTACCAGTCCGGTGCGTCGATCGTCCCGGTCAGCTTCGGTACGAGTTCGCGGATCGGCGCTATCTCCACAAGGTTCAGCCTGCCGTCGTCGATCTCTAGGATCCCGTAGACCCCCACGAGCCCTCCGCCGCCCCGGGCTTCCGTGGGCGTCTGGAAAGCGAGGAAGTAACGGCGGGGTCCCTCTGCCCCCAACAGACCCGGGAGCGCCGTCATCACCCTTCGAGCCCTGTCGATCTGCTCCAAAGCGTCGTCCACGATCCGTGAGGCCCCGAAGAATGCAGAGCGGACCTGGCCGATCGATGGCCTGGGGGAGTCCTCGAGGATCGACTCTGCAGCACGCAAGCTATCGAGAGCCCCGCTCAGAGCATCGATGCCACTCTCGATCGTGTCGAAACGAACCTGGCCTTCCGAATAGAGGGCCGACAGACTGCCCTCGCCCGCCAGGCCCATCGTCTCGGCTGCTTCGGCTCCTTCGAGACCTGCACCCACGGCCTCGCGAGCCACTCCGCTGAGAGCCTTGAGGGCGCGGACGTCATCGCCCACGAAGGGCATCACGGATGCCAGCGCCACCGAAGGGTGACCGAGATAACCGCGCGACGCGCGCACGAGATCCTCGGCCATACGCAGACGTTCGATGCCACGGTCCACGTCGAGTTCCTGGATCCGGTCGATCGCTCGCTTCAGGTTGCACGCGGCCCCCTTGAACGAGGACCGGAAGCGGAGGCCCGCATACACACCGTCCAGAGCGACGAGCACCAGGATCGCGACCAGGGCCGCAACGACACGGAGCCCGCGGCGTCGAGGGATGATCCTCAACTTCATACCGCGGGCTCCTAGGTTCTCGGGTCTTCTGGCCTCTTCAGCCTATTAGACCCGTGAAAGAAAAGACCTTGAACTAAAGAGCTGCCTTTGCCCCTAGGCAGCTAGCCACCATCGTCTCGTCACCGACAGCGGAGTTATCGTCGGCGTAGTAGATCCAATAGGCGAGCTCGTCCCAGACGACAACGGCTTTGTAGGTTCCGTTCTTCCTCTTCTCGCCGGGGATAGAGAACATTCCCCTAGCGTTGGTAACGTCGGACCCAACCTTCTCTGTGACCGGGTTGGAAGACCCTCTCT
>JBKHYB010000373.1:0-1745 GCA_046565725.1 Actinomycetota bacterium | reverse complement strand
TTGCCCAACACCCTCGTCCGAACGAGGTTCTCTTCGTGCAAGATCCTGCATCCTTCGAGGTCGCCGAGGTTCTCCCGGGCCCACGCCAAGTTCCGTGTCACCGCCAGCAGGGCATGCTGGTCGTCCAGTTCCGTGAACATCGCGATCGTCTGCTCGAGGAGTCGAACGGCCTCGGCCCATCCACCCACGGTGCCGGTCAAGGACGCTACGCGCCAGAACGCATCGGCCAGAGCCCGGTCGTCACCGATGCTTCGGAACAACTCGACGGCTTCCCTCGCATGTTCGAGTCCCAGCTCGGCATCGCCGACGGCTGCAGCGAAGTCACTGGCTCCGATCAACGCCTTGGCTCGAACTGGAGACGGTTCGGCATCCTTCAACAGTGCTTCGAGCCGCTGATGACCCTCTCGCAGGTAACCACGCTGGTACCAGAACTCAGCGATATCGCCGGCAAGTCGAAGCGCAGCCTCGCGACGTCCCGTGGACTCGAGGTGGTCAAGGACGGACCTGAAGTTGTCGAGGTCGTCTTCGAGCCGATCGAGCAGCGGACCCGGACCGCGCAGCGCTATGTCCCGGAGATGGGGAAAGGCTTCGCTCGCCAGGTTCATGAAGTAGTCCACGTACCGGTCGCGCACTCGAATCTCATCGGCAGATGCACGCAGGTGTTCGACGGCGTACTCCCGGATCGTTTCGAGCATCCAGAAACGGTCGGCGGTGTGTCGCACGAGGCTCTTATCGACGAGAGCCTGCAACGTGTCCAGGTCCGCGTCGGCGACTTCTTCGGCCGCCTCCAGGGAACAGCCACCACGGAACACCGACAGTCGTTCGAACAGGCGCTTCTCTTCGTCGGAGAGCAGCTCGTAGGACCAATCGATAAGGGCCCTGAGGGTTGCCTGACGTTGGTCGGCGTCGCGCCCTCCCTTCAGGAGATCGAGGCGCTTGTCCAACCGTTCCAGGATCTGTTCCGCGGTAAGCACACCCGTCCGGGCCGCAGCCAGTTCCAGCGCCAAGGGAAGATGGTCCAAGCTCCTACACAGCTTGACGATGCTTCCGTCGGCCACAAGACCGGAACGAGCCGAGAACAGTTCGACGCCGTCGGGTTCGGCCAACGGCAAGACCGGGTACTCGACCTCGCCTCGGACACGCAGGAGCTCGCGGCTGGTCACCAGCATCTTCAGGTTGGGGCACCTTTCCAGTAACGCGACCAGATCGGGTGCCGCATCGATCACCTGCTCGAGGTTGTCGAGCACCAGCAGCATCTCGCGTTCGGAGATGAACTCGGCGAGCCCGTCCTTGACTCCGAGCGTTTGGCTCACTTCTTCCAGAACGAGACCGGGATCGCGCAACGGCGCGAGACCAGCCCAGAAGACTCCATTCCGAAACTCCGGGATGACGGTCGATGCTGCCTCGATCGCTAGTCTGGTCTTTCCGGTTCCGCCGGGTCCGCTGAGCGTTATCAAGCGCGCCTCGCCCCTGATGAGTGCAGCGATCTCATCTACCTCCGACGATCGACCGACGAAAGTGCTGGCCGGGATGGGGAGGTTCGAGTTCGAGATCGTCTTGAGGGGAGGGAACCGCTCGCTGCCAAGTTGGTAGATCCACACCAGCTCGTCGAGGTCCTTGAGGCGATGCTCTCCAAGGTCGGTCGTCTCGGCTTCGATCTGCTGCCGGGTAGCACCAGACATCAGCACCTGCCCGCCGTGGCCGACCGCTCCGATGCGGGCCCCCAGATGCACGTCTGGACCCAC
>JBKHYB010000372.1:0-1750 GCA_046565725.1 Actinomycetota bacterium | reverse complement strand
GGAGCGAGACGGCGACGACTGGCTCTTCACCCGCCGCCGGATGATGATCCTCGCCGAGCGGGCCTGAGTACGTCGTAGGTCCCTGCGAAGATAGGTCAATGACGAAGGCCCAGGCGAAGAAGCGCATCGCAGCGCTGCGTGAGCAGATCGACTATCACTCGTACCGGTATCACGTGCTCGACGATCCGGAAGTGGCAGACGCCGAGTACGACGCGCTGGTGCGCGAGCTGACCGAACTCGAGACCGAGCACCCGGATCTGATCACCCCCGACAGCCCAACGCAACGGGTGGGCGAGACCCCCAGCGATCAGTTCGCGCCGGTCGAGCATCGCACGCCGATGATGTCGCTCGACAATGCCTTCTCCGAAGAGGAGTTGCATGCTTGGGGGGGCCGGGTGGTGCGGCTGCTGGGGGCCGAACCCGAGGCGTTCGTGTGCGAACTCAAGATGGACGGTGTCGCGGTCAACCTGATCTACGAGGATGGCGTGTTCGTCAGAGGCGCAACGCGGGGGAACGGGCGCGTGGGTGAAGACATCACCGCCAACCTCCGTACGGTCAAGGCGGTCCCGCTGAAGCTGCGCGGCGACCATCCGAAGATCCTCGAGGTGCGCGGTGAGGTCTATATGACTACTAAGGACTTCGAGGCCCTGAACGCTCGACTAGGCGATGCGGGTGGCAAGGTGTTCGCCAACCCACGCAATGCGGCGGCCGGCTCGCTGCGCCAGAAGGACCCCAAGATCACCGCCGAACGGAACCTGTCGTTGATCTGTCACGGGATCGGCTACATCGAGGGCCGCAGGCTGACGAGCCATTGGGATGCGCTGGCGCTGCTGCGCGATCTCGGCCTCCGCACGAACAGCAACAACAAGAGGATCGCAACCCTCGACGAGGTCTACGCCTTCTGCGGTCACTGGCAGGAGCATCGTCACGACGTCGGCTACGAGATCGACGGTGTGGTCGTGAAGGTCGATTCGATCGTGCAGCAGGACGAGCTCGGATACACGGCCAAGGCGCCGCGCTGGGCGATCGCCTACAAGTTTCCCCCGGAGGAGCGCACCACGCTGATGCGGGACATCCGGGTGCACATAGGCCGCACCGGTCAGGCGACGCCGTATGCCGTCTTGGAACCGGTATTCGTCGGCGGCGTCACGGTTTCCACCGCGACCCTTCACAACGAAGACGAGGTGGCACGCAAGGACCTCAGGATCGGTGACACCGTGATCGTGCGGCGAGCCGGCGACGTGATCCCCGAGGTGGTCGGTCCGGTCACTTCGAAGCGCACCGGCAAAGAACGGAAGTTCAAGATGCCGAAGAAGTGCTCCTACTGCGGCTCCGATATCGTCCGCCAGGAGGGTGAGGCGGCTGCCTATTGCACGGGCATCGACTGCCCCTCTCGACGGGTGGAGACGTTGTTCCACTTCGCCGGGCGCGGGGCGATGGATATCGAGGGCCTCGGCTACAAGACCTTGCAGGACTTCGTGGGCCGCGGATGGATCCGGGACGTCGGCGACATCTACTACCTCAGACCCGAGCAGCTGGAGGGTCTCGAAGGTTGGGGAGAGATCTCCATCACCAACCTCTTCAAGAGCATCGAGGACTCGAAGACCAGACCGCTGACGAACCTGTTGATCGGGCTCGGCATCCGTCATGTAGGCGGAACCACCGCCCGAGATCTGGCGGCCGCCACCGGCTCCCTCGACCGGTTGATGAACATCACCGAAGAGGAACTGACCGCGATCGAGGGCATCGG
>JBKHYB010000371.1:0-1764 GCA_046565725.1 Actinomycetota bacterium | reverse complement strand
GGTCCTGGTCGTGGATGACGACGCGGACCTGAGAGCCCTCGCAGAGATCCAGCTGGGTGAGCGGTTCGAGGTGTTGACCGCCGACAGCGGCTCCGCTTGCCTTGAACTCGCCGCCGAGAAGGCTCCGGACGTGATCCTGCTGGACATGATGATGCCCGGCATGGATGGCGCCGAGGTGCTCACGCGTCTGGCCGAGCACCCGGCAACCAAGGACATTCCCGTGATCTTCCTCTCGGCTCTAACGGCGACCGAGGACCGGGTACGCGGCCTCGATACCGGGGCGATCGACTTCATAAGCAAACCCGCCAATCCTTCCGAGTTCATCGCTCGGGTGTCCGCTGCCGCTCGCATCAAAGCGAAGCAGGAGACGCTGAAGCTGATCCGAAACCAAGATCCCGTCACCGGGCTCCCGGACCGCCAGGCGTTCGACGAACGCATGGTCCAAGAGGGCGCCCGCGCCCGCAGGATGGGGTCGGCGCTCACGGTGATGATCATCGACATCGATCAGATGGACGCCGTCAACGACGCCGTCGGGCGTAACACTGGTGACGGGGTACCCCGCAGGATCGCTGAGGTGCTCACGACAACCTTGCGGGCGTCCGACATCGTCTTCCGTTACGGCGGAGACGAGTTCGCCGCGATCCTGCCAGACTCCGGCATCGGCTCGGCCTATCTCGCTGCGGAACGCTGCAGGGAGAAGGTGCACTCGCTGACCGTGGACGGGACCCCCATCACCTGCTCGATCGGTATCGCAGAGCTCTCCGCGGGGCGCTCGACGGAGGAGCTGCTGGCAAAAGCGGAGATAGCCCTGTTCCGAGCGAAGGAATCGGGTGGCGACCGTTGCTGGCGAGCGGATGACCCACGCAGACACGGCATGAGTCCCGCCGCTCTGGCAGAGGAACTGACCGAACGGGAATGGATGATCCTGAGGCTGCTGGCCGACAAGAGGACCGAACAGGACATCGCGCGCCGCATGGGCATACGGCCGGGAACCGTTCGCAGCCACAAGGCCCGGATCCGGCGCAAGCTCAACGTGTCCGCAGAGATGCGCTTGAGCGAGTTCGTGAGGGACAACTTCCGAGACCTGATCGCCCGCATCGGCGACCTTGAATCCCTTCAGGAGTCGATCGATACATGAACCTACCCATCCGGCCTCGGGTTCTGATCTGCGATGACGACCCAGACATCAGAACCGTGGTCGGCCTCAATCTGGGTCTCGTAGGGATGGAGTTCGGTGAAGCCAGCGACGGCGAGGAGGCCCTCGCCGCATTGGAAGCAGGATGGGATGCACTGGTTCTCGATCTGATGATGCCCGGTCGGGACGGGTTCGACGTTCTACGCAGCCTGAAGGAGCACGAGGTGAAGGGCCTGGCCATCGTCGTGTTGTCGGCGCGCAGCAGTCCACACACCGCCCACCAAGCGCTGGAGTTGGGAGCTCACGCTCACGTGACGAAGCCGTTCTCCCCCCTCGCTCTTTCCCAGTTACTCACAGAGCTGATCGATCTTGACGACGAGCAACGCGAGAGTTTCCGCGCGGAAGCCCTAACCCGTGCCAGCCGGTTCGAGCGCATGGGGATACCGACGATCTGATGACCGAAAGACCCTTACGCATCATGCTCTTGGGCGGCGACGCCACCCATTGGGTGGACATCTCGTCGTCGATCTCGAGCCGCTCCAGTCAGATCCTCGTCCCCCGCGACGTCTCCATCGACAGCCTGAGAACCGTTGCGGGAGACATCGACGTGGTCGTCGTGGTGGCCGACC
>JBKHYB010000370.1:0-1789 GCA_046565725.1 Actinomycetota bacterium | reverse complement strand
CGGACGAGGTGTTCGTAGCGATCGCGCTTTGCCTTGATGTCCGCTCGGCGGTCGTCGGACAGGTACCGCCACTCGTTCAGGAAGACCGTCGCCGAGTCGAGGTGCTCGATCGCGGTTTCGATATGCCCGATGAGCAGTTTCCTCAGGCGCACGTCGGCAGCACCGCTCGTCGAATACGCCTCTTCGGCCCGGGCGAGGAAGTGGGCGGCCCCCGCCTCCACCACGTCGTAGAGCAACTCTTCCTTGGAACCGATGTGGGCGTAGAGGGAGCCGCGCTGGATCCCCATCGCATCGCCGAGGTGTTGCATCGAGGTGCCGTGGTAACCCCGCTCGGAGAACAGCCGAGCGGCGGCGCGGGTCAGCTCAGCCCGGCGGGGCTTGGTCGTCTCGGTGGCGGTCGGTGCCATTAGGTCATCCCCCAAACGAACGGTCGTTTGGGTCATCTTACCCCTTATCCTTGCGCCATGCCCGTCGATAGGAATGCCCCCGCAGACCAGCGGGTGAAGCCGGTCCTCGCCAGACTGAAGAAGCGCTATCCGGAGGCGACGATCGCCCTGGAGTACTCGAACCCTCTCGAGTGCGTCGTGGCGACCATCCTTTCGGCTCAGTCCACCGACGCCATGGTGAACTCGGTCACCCCAGCGCTGTTCTCCAAGTACAAGCGCCCCGAGGACTACCTCGCGGTTCCCGAGGAGGAACTGCAACGGGACATCCAGTCCACCGGCTTCTTCCGCCAGAAGACCCGGTCACTGCGGGGCATGGCGTAGACGTTGATCGAGGAGTTCGACGGCGAGGTGCCCAACAGGGTGGCCGACCTCATCAAGCTGAAGGGCGTCGCTCGCAAGACAGCCAACGTCGTGCAGTCGGCGTGCTTCCCCGAGATGGTCGCCAAGGACCCCGACGCCGGGATCGCGGTCGATACACACGTGGGCCGGATCGCGGTGCGGTTGGGCTTCTCTGACCGGGATTCGAAAGAGGCGGTCAAGATCGAACAGGACCTGCTCGCGCTGGTCCCAAAGAAGGACTGGGGCAAGGTCTCGTACCTCTTCATCGATCACGGCCGCGCCATCTGCGACGCGAAGAAACCTCTCTGCGGAGATTGCCCGATCGAACCTCTGTGCCCCTCGAGTCAGGAAGCGGGCCTGCCCGACCTCTTCCGGGTGAAAGCCAAGAAGCGCCCTCCACGCAAGAAGCCCTAAGAGGCCTCTCAAGCCGCATCCCAGAAAAACGTCGCCATGCGGTGGAATCCTGGGACGCGTGCGCCCTTACTCCTTTCCGACTCCTTCGTTTGTGACCTGGGTCACAGCCGGCTCATTTCGAAGATGTTCGTATCCGGAGCATGTTCGATCAGATCGACCGACAGATCATTTCAGCTGCCGACCCGCGTTACGGAGTCGTGCGGAGGACCTCCTTGCTGTCTCTCGGTCTCTCGGCGTCCGCGATAGACCGACGCGTTCGGAGCGGGTCGTTGGTTCCCGTGATGCCCGGCATCTACAGGCTATCGGCCAGGCCCGCATCTTGGCGCTCGGAACTCTTCGCCGCCTGGCTCTGGGGTGGAGATGGTGCGTTGGTGCGTGGCCTGTCGCTGGCGGCTCTCTTTGGATTCGAAGGTTTCCCTCCAGGTCCTCTGCAGATCTATACGACGACCGGCAAGAGCAGCGAGGGTGTGGACGTAGCTCGGCTCCGTGCCGGCAGCGCGGAGACCATGCCTTTTCGCTGGGTAGACGGTATGAAGACCACGACCGTAGAGCGGATGCTTTTCGATCTCTGTTCGTTGGTCCCACCTTCG
>JBKHYB010000369.1:0-1831 GCA_046565725.1 Actinomycetota bacterium | reverse complement strand
GTCCAGCGTTCCGCCCACGAAAGAACCCACTGCCTTGGCCGCCTCGAACACCCTGTTCGGCAACTTGGCCGGGTCGAGAACCGCCGATTGGACCGTACGCAGCACCTCCGCCGGAGAGGTGACGCGCTCGCCGATCGCGTCCAGCAGCAACTGGTCGGCCGTCGGTTCGGGCTCGGGACGCCAGGGGGCCGGTTCGATCTCCTGAGGCTCGGGGGTGAGGTCGAGCATCACGGTCATGATGTCGGCGCCGGAGACGCCGTCGACCACCGCGTGGTGGGTCTTGGTGATCAGTGCCCAGCGGTCGTTCGACAGGCCCTCGACGAACCAGATCTCCCACAGCGGCTTGGAGCGGTCCAGTTGCTGGGACATGATCCGGCCCGCGAGGCGCTTGAGCCGGGAGTCATCTCCGGGCGCCGGGAGCGCGGTCTGGCGGACGTGATATTCGAGGTTGAAGTGCGTATCGTCGACCCACACGGGGCGGCCCAAGCCGAACGGTACCGTCGCGATCTTCTGCCGGAACCGAGGCACCAGCTGAAGCCTCCGCCCCACCATGTCCCGGAACTCTTCGTAGTCGGGCGCCGGGCCTTCGAAGATGACCACCGCCCCCACGTGCATATGGGTGTCGGGGCCTTCGAGGTGCAGCCACATCTCGTCGAGAACGGTGAGCCGTTCGAATCTGGACATGTCTGCAATGGTAATCGGACATACCCTTGTTACATGCCGGAGGACAAGCAGGGTCTGGCACGTCTGATCGCCTCGATGGGGCTTAGGGACCCCCGCATCGCCGAGGCCTTCGAGGCGGTCGACCGGGCCGGGTTCGTTCCGGTCGGGTTGCTGGGGGATGCCTATCTCGACCGCCCCATCCCCATCCCCGAATCGCAGACCACCAGCCAGCCCTCCCTGATCGCTCTGATGATCGATGCCGCGGCCCCCGGACAGGCCGATCGCGTGCTCGAGGTGGGCACCGGCTACGGCTTCCAGACCGCCCTGCTGGCCCGCCTGGCGGGGGAGGTCGTGTCCGTCGAGCGGCATGCCTCGCTCGCCGCGACCGCCCGGGGGAACCTCGAACGGAACGGTGCAACCAACGCGAGCGTCTATGTCGGTGATGGATGGAAGGGATACGAACAACGAGCGCCCTACGATGCGATCGTGGTTTCCGCGGCCGCATCGGAGGTTCCCGAGGCCCTCATCCGGCAACTGGCCGAGGGGGGACGTTTGGTGATACCCGTCAGCGGTCCGCGCGGCGACGACGTTCATCTGTACGTGAAGACGAAGGGCGTGGTCGAAGATCGTCGGGTGGTCTCGCCCGCTCGGTTCGTCCCCTTGGTGAGAGGCGATGGGTCGTGAAACGAACGTTGCTCGTGACGCTCAGCTTGGCGTTGGTACTTGCGGGATGCGCCCCGGCCGACGAAAAAGCACCGCTGGGGGCCGCGTCGGAGAACCCAACGCCGTCGCCCTCGGGATCCGTGACGGTGTCGCCCAGCCCTACCCCCACAGAGGAACCGCAGTCCGAGAACCTGCGGGTGGCCGTGTTCGGCGACACGGGTTCGGGCCTGCCCGCCCAGCAACAGGTCGCCGATCGGATGTGCCGGTGGCGCGCTAAGCATCCCTTCGATCACGTCTTCACCACCGGTGACAACATCTATCCGGATGGCGATCCGGCCCTGTTCGAGGAACGGTTCTTCAAGCCTTACGACTGCCTGCATTCGGAAGGTGTGCGCTGGCATGCGGCCCTGGGGAACCACGACATCGTGATCGACGGAGGGCGTCCGGAGATCGAGGAGCCATCGTTCGGCATCGAGGCTCGTAACTACGTCGTCCGCCTGGACGG
>JBKHYB010000368.1:0-1855 GCA_046565725.1 Actinomycetota bacterium | reverse complement strand
AGTCGGCAGAGCGATTCACTCGTAATGAATAGGTCAGGGGTTCAATTCCCCTCCCCGGCTCTCTTTTTTTTCTTCTTCTTCTTCGGTTCGAGGCTCTCTAGTCGGTGAAGCGAGGGATCACCGTGCGGACCTCGACGGGGGCGCCGGGCCCGCCTCCCGGTTTGGAGCGGTACTCCGGGACGCCCACGCAGGTGAACAACAGGGTGACGAGATCGTCGGACTCGCCGAGGAGTCCCGGTACCTCCGAGTCGTAGAAAGTCATGCCGGTCGCGCTCGCATCCAGAGCGTAGGCGGCGAGATGCAGTCGGCCTTCGACCAGTCCCGCAAGAAGCTGCGCGTGACGGTAGGTCCTGTCGTTCAGTTGTTCCGGAGCCGAAGCTCCGATCACGACGAACGCGGCTTCTGCCGCGAGGGATTGTTCGAGACAGACGCGAGCCAACTCGTCGCGCAGGTCGCCGCTCCGTATCGGGGTGGCGAGGTTGGGCCAGCGATAGATGCCGGGCTCGGTGTCGTCGACCCCGTGCACCACCACCCAGTGGGGGACGTCGATCCCGCGCATCGCTGCCGCGAGCGACCACTCCATCGTCTCTTTGGGAAGGGTGCGGGTCCGGTCCATGCGGCGCTGCGATCCTCGGCGCAGGATCACCCGATCGATGGACTCCGACGACGGCGCCTCGACGAGTCGAGGGCCGCGGGGTAACGGCTCTCCGAGTTCATCGCGGTCGCCTGCGCGTTGCGCTTGCGTGCAGAGCGGCAGCTCCACCTCGTCCAGCGTGCCCTTGGCCGCGTCACCTCCCGGTTCTATGGCGGGCGTGCCGTCGCCGAAGGTCAACAGGGCCAGCGGGTATTCATGCGTACCGTCGGCCCCTACGAGAGACGACACCATCCGATCGGGGAAGAGGGTGCGCAGCCGTGGCTCCAGGCCGGCGGCATCGGATGCAGCGATCAACTGCGACAGCGAAGTTCCGCAATCCCAGTAGAGGTGACGCCAACCCCGCTCCGAGTACCTCCACGCCGTTCGCCAGGGGATCCCGGTGATCACGATCGTCGTTGCGTCGCCTCCGGCGGGCGGCGCGATCTGCGTCAGCGCGTGGCCGACGGGGTCGTACCAGTGCACCCCGTCCGGGACACCATCGATCCCGCGGGTGCTGGCGTACATCTCCAGGGGGAACCGGCCTCCCGCCGACCCCGCGGCTCGGAACATCACGCGTCCGATCCGATGCATGCCGGTTCGTACCACCCCGGCCGAGAGGAACAGCGCCCTTCCCAACTGCGCAGCATCGAGTGGCGACTGCTGCCTCGTGTGACCCGCCAGGGTCCCGGTCGCCGAAACATCGGCTGCAGGTAGATCCCTCGGGAGCGCAAGGCGAGGAAGGCCTTCTGGATAGGCCTTCACCGGAGGCGGCAGGACATCCGGGTCGTTCGGGACGGGGTCTTTTCGGATCAGCGGATGATCCACGGGCACGTCCCAGTCTCGGCCCGGTTCGTACGACGTCAGCCGGTGGAGGAGACCCGCTCCGGAGTCGAGGTCCATGGCCGATCAGGAAAGTTGGTTGCGGAGGGCGCTGAAGTGTTCTCGGATCAGGTCTTCGGCCGAGATCGAATCCGAGCGCTTGGGCCATTCGAAACCGACGGCTCGGGCGACGGCGATGCCGACGAAGGAGGCGAGCCGATGGTCCGGGCTGGGCTCCGACGCCCCGTCCCTCTCGGCCAGGACCCGAGCGATCCGGTCTTCCCAGTGTGATGACATCTCGCGGGAGCGGGCCATCATCTCCGGATCGGACTCGAGGAACCTCTGACGGTCCCGAGCCATGGTTCGTGCTTCATCTCGAGCGGTCTGCGCCGCCATAGCGAC
>JBKHYB010000367.1:0-1863 GCA_046565725.1 Actinomycetota bacterium | reverse complement strand
GGAAACCCGTGGGAGGGCGACACCCGTCACCTGACCGCCGACGGAAGATCGCTCGACGTCCACGTGACCTATTCGCCGGTTCAGGCCGATGACGGCGATATCGCGGGGGTTGTGGCGGTTTCGTTCGACATCTCCCAGAGGCTCAAGGCCGAGCGGCGGACCAGTGCCTCACTCGCGGTCACGCAGATCCTCTCTGGAGCAGACCATATCTACGAGGCAGCTCCGGAACTGCTCCGAGCGGTGTGCGAGAACCTGGAGTGGGATTTCGGAGCCCTGTGGAGGGTCGATCGCCTTAACGGGGAGATGCGCTGCGTCGATGCCTGGCGCGGGCACCGACCCGATCTGTCCGAGTTCGAAGACGCTACGCGGTGGCTCACGCTCAAGAAGGGTGTAGGTCTTCCGGGTCGGGTCTGGGAAGCTCGCGCCACCCGCTGGATAACCGACATCGCTTCGGACAACAACTTCTCTCGCCGTCGAGAAGCTGCCGAAGCCGGACTCAACTCGGGGGTGGGCTTCCCCATCCTGCTTCGGGGCGAAGTACTCGGCGTCCTGGAGTTCTTCAGCGCCGAGGTTCGGCCCGAAGACGAGGATCTCATCGCAATGGTCACGGCCGTGGGCAGCCAGATCGGCCAATTCATGGAGCGCAAGCAGGCGGAAGAGGACAGGCGCTTGAGCGAAGCGCGCACGTCAGCGGTCGTGATGTCCGCGATGGACGCGATCGTGGCCATGGACCACCTTGGAAAGGTCCTCGACTTCAACCCCGCGGCGGAAGAGACCTTCGGTTACAAGCGAGAGGAAGCGATCGGCAGAGAGATGGCCTCCCTGATCATCCCCTCTGACCTGCGGGATGCCCACCGGCGAGGGCTGCTCAGGTTCCTCGAGACGGGCGATGCCGTGGTTACGGGCAAGAGGATCGAGATCACTGCACAGCGGAAGGACGGGTCCATCTTCCCGGTCGAGCTCACCGTTCAGAAGGTCGACATGCCGGGCCCCCCCGTGTTCACGGGCTACATCCGCGACATCACCGAGCGCAAAGAATCCGAGCGCGAACGACTGCGGTTGCTCGAAGCCGAGCAAGAGGCGCGGGCCGCTGCCGAGAGAGCATCCCGCCGACTCACGCAACTACAACGGATCACGGACGCGGCGCTGTCGCATCTCGCCCTGGAGGACCTCCTTGACGAGCTCCTTGCCAGGATCACCGACATACTCAACAGCGATATGTCCGCGATCCTGCTCGTACGAGAAGACGGACAAGACCTGGCAGTGCGGGCGGTACGCGGCCTGAAGAGCGACGTTACGCAGATCGCCCCGATACCGCTAGGCAGACAAGCGGCCGGAAGCGTTGCTCTGACCGGCCGCCCGGTGATCGTCGGCGACCTGCAAGCGTCCGGCTACGAAGCGCCCGTTCTGAAACGGGAAGGGATGCGTTCGATGATGGTCGTGCCCTTGCTTCTCGAGAACAGGACCCTCGGAGTCTTCGTGACCGCAACGAAAGAAGCACAACGGTTCACGGAAGACGACCTGGCGCTGTTGCAACTCGCCGCCGATCGGATCGCATCGCCCATCCAGAACGCCAGCTTGTTCGAACGGGAGCACCGCATCGCAACACAGCTCCAGAAGAGCCTCCTGCCTCGCAAACTGCCCCAGTTGAAGAACCTAGAGGTGTGCGAACGCTACGTTCCCGGAGGTGCGGGTCTCCAGGTGGGGGGCGACTGGTACGACGTCATGGATCTGCCGGCGGGGCTGTCAGGTTTGGTGATCGGGGACGTCGTCGGGAAGGGGATCCGGGCGGCGTCCGTCATGGGTCAGCTACGGAACGCTCTGCGCGCTTTCGCCTTCGAGGCGCGGGACCCCGGGGATGTC
>JBKHYB010000366.1:0-1869 GCA_046565725.1 Actinomycetota bacterium | reverse complement strand
GCCTCCTGCCAACGACGCCGGCGACCCCTACCTCGCCGGCAACACCGTGCTCTACGGAGCAACGGGAGGACAGCTGTTCATCGCCGGGCGTGCCGGTGAGCGGTTCGCCGTCAGGAACTCCGGGGCCGTCGCGGTGGTCGAGGGTGTCGGCGACCACGCTTGCGAGTACATGACGGCCGGCGCGGTCGTGGTGCTAGGACCCGTGGGACGCAACCTGGGGGCCGGCATGAGTGGCGGCGAGGCCTACATCTACGACCCGGAAGACGCGCTGGACGACTCGATCAACCCGCAACTGGTGGCCGCTTACGAACCCACGGCCGGTCAGTTGGAATCGCTGAAGCGGGTGGTCGCCCTCCACGCCGACGCGACGGGGTCTCCCCTGGCGGCACGGATCCTCGACGACTGGGAGAACACCTCGCAGACCTTCAAGCGGGTGGCACCGGTGGCCGAGGTGGCGAGACTCGAAGCGCTGTTCGAAGGAACGACGACCTCACCGCAACCCTAGAAAGCTCCGTGGCGGCCCTCGCCACCGGCGAAGCGTGTAGCTCCGTCGGTGGTCTCGCCGGAGGCGAGGGTGTCGAGCCCGTGCCGGAACTCGTTCAGGGTCGCCTCATCCCACGACAGCGACCATTGCTCGAGGACGGACCTGCGGTCGTTGCGCATGCAGGTCTGTGGGTGAGCGGCGATCTGTCCGGCGAGGTCGAGCGCCTCTTCCAGAGCCCGCCCGGGCTCGCTGATGCGGTTGGCAAGACCCATGCGCAGCGCCTCGTCGGCCCCCACGGGTCGGCCGGTCAGGATCATGTCCATGGCATTGCCGTGCCCGACGATGCGCGGGAGCCGGACGGTCCCGAGGTCTATCAACGGAACGCCGAAGCGGCGGCAGAAGACCCCGAAGATCGCATCCGAGGCCATCACCCGTAGGTCGCACCACAGGGCGAGTTCGAGACCGCCGGCCACGGCGTATCCCTCGACCGCAGCGATCACCGGCTTGGACGGAGTCATCCGGGTCGGGCCCATGGGGCCGTCGCCGGTCTCGGAGAGAACGTTCGCCTCTCCCCCGGCTATCGCCTTTAGGTCGGCGCCGGCGCAGAAGTTGCCACCCTCACCGGTGAGGACGGCGACGCTCGCCCGTTCGTCGGCATCGAAGGCACGGAACGCGTCCACGAGTTCTCTGGCGGTGGCTCCATCGACGGCGTTGCGCACCTCGGGTCGGGTGATGGTGACGACGGTGACGGGGCCATCGGACGCGACGGCTACCTTGCTCATATCTGCCTCCTCACTCAAGACCGGCGATCTCGCGCGCCCTGAGGAACACGTCATCGAGCATCGGCTCGGTCAACCTGCCGGTGAAGGTGTTCTGCTGACTCGGATGGAACGACCCCAACAACGTCCAAGGAGCCACGACCGCTTCGCTGCGATGGCCGAACCGGGGTTTGGGTCGGGGGACGCTATGGCCGATCTCGGCCGCCACCCTGAGGGCCGCGTCCCACGCGAACGAGCCGAGGGCGACCACGACCTCGACCGAGGCAAGAGCGCGCGCTTCCCGGATCAGGTAGCCGATGCAGGTATCTCTCTCCTCGGTCGTGGGCTTGTTCGCAGGCGGTGCACATCGGACCGCGGCTGCGATGTAAACGTCGGCGAGCGCCAAGCCATCGTCGACCGAAACCGAGGTTGGTTGGTTGGCGAACCCCGTGCGGTGGAGCGAGGCGAAGAGCCAGTCGCCGCTGCGATCGCCGGTGAAGATGCGTCCGGTCCGGTTCCCGCCGTGCGCGGCGGGCGCCAGCCCGACGATGAGGACGCCGGGGTCCGGGTCGCCCCAGCCGGCGATGGGCCGGCCCCAGTACGGCTCGGCGGCGAAGGACGCACGCT
>JBKHYB010000365.1:0-1870 GCA_046565725.1 Actinomycetota bacterium | reverse complement strand
GAGTGTGTCATGCCCCACAACACCAAGCACGTACTGGGTGACGTGCACCAGTCCTCGGCGGAACATGTCCGAGACGCGATCGCCGCGGCTGCGGAGGCTCACAGAGACTGGGCGGCGTTGCCGTGGGAGGAGAGGGCCGCCGTCTTCCTTCGCGCCGCAGAGCTCCTGGCCGGCCCTTGGCGCGACACCGTGAACGGTGCCACGATGCTCGGCCAGTCGAAGACCGTTCATCAGGCCGAGATCGACGCCGCTTGCGAGCTGATCGATTTCTGGCGCTTCAACGTCGAGTACGCCACGAAGATCTATGCGGAACAGCCGATATCGGCACCGGGCATGTGGAACACCCTCGACTACAGGCCTCTGGAAGGGTTCGTCTTCGCCGTAAGTCCTTTCAATTTCACATCGATCGCGGCGAACCTGCCTACGGCACCCGCGCTGATGGGCAACACCGTGGTGTGGAAGCCCTCGCTGACCCAGGCTTTCTCCGCCTACTACCTGATGGAGCTACTGGAAGCGGCCGGCCTTCCCCCCGGTGTCATCAACATGGTCCACGGACCGGGCCCCGAGATAGGTGAAGCGGCTTTGGACCATCCCGACCTATCGGGTATCCACTTCACCGGGTCGACCCCGACTTTCAACTGGATGTGGCGCAAGGTTGGTGAGAACGTCGACACCTACCGGGCGTATCCCCGGATCGTGGGCGAGACCGGCGGTAAGGACTTCATCGTCGCCCATCCGTCCGCGGACGCCCGAGCGGTCGCGACCGCGATCCTTAGAGGGAGCTTCGAGTACCAGGGACAGAAGTGCTCGGCTGCATCGCGCCTCTATATCGCCTCCAACCTCTGGGATGAGGTCCGGAGCATCCTCGCGGACGAGGTTCCCCGGATCGCCATGGGCGATCCCGTCGACATGACCAACTTCATGGGGGCCGTGATCGATGACCGGGCGTTCGCGAAGCACTCCGCCGCGCTGGAAGAGGCACAGAGCGCTGCCGATCTGGAGATCGTCGCCGGAGGGCAGGCCGATGGTTCGGTCGGCTACTTCGTGCAACCCACCGTCGTTAGGACCGAGAACCCCAAGACGCGTCTGATGCGAGAGGAGCTCTTCGGACCGATCGTGACGGCGTTCGTCTATCCCGAGAGCGAGTACGAGGACACGCTCGACCTGGTCGATTCCACGACTCCTTACGCTCTCACCGGCGCGATCTTCGCCGACGACCGGTCGGCGGTCGTTCGGGCTAAGGAGAGGCTCCGCTTCTCGGCCGGGAACTTCTACGTCAACGACAAGCCGACAGGAGCAGTGGTGGGTCAACAGCCCTTCGGTGGAGCGCGGAGGTCGGGTACGAACGACAAGGCAGGATCGATGTGGAACTTGATCCGTTGGGTAAGCCCCCGCGCTATCAAGGAGACACTCGTGCCGCCCACCGACTATCGCTACCCATTCATGGCTCCCGACGAGGACGACAGGCCCTGAGACGAGAGGACCTTCGCTCAAACGACCCTTGTTGGTGTGGGAGCGGTAAGAAGTACAAGCGATGCCACAAGCCTTCGGAGTCGCCCATAAGGGCGGGGGTGGTGTCACCTCGCAGACAGGTCCCGGCCGGTATCCCTAAACCCGACTACGCCTCGTCCGGAGAGCCCTCTGAAGGGTCCGGCGACTTCATCGCGTCCGACGACGTCGTTGCACGCATGCGTCGTGCATGCTCGCTGGTGGCGACCATCCTGCGCGAGGCGAGCGACATGGTGCGGCCCGGCGTAACGACAGATGAGATAGACGCTTTCGTACACGAACGGACGATCCGAGCAGGCGCCTATCCATCGACCCTTAACTACCGCGGGTTCCCGAAATCGTGCTGCACCTCGGTGAACGA
>JBKHYB010000364.1:0-1893 GCA_046565725.1 Actinomycetota bacterium | reverse complement strand
GCTGTTCCTGTTCGTGGTGGCGCTTCTGGTGGTCCCTCTTCAGATGGCCCTCATCCCGGTGGCGCGCCTGTACGGGCAGGTGGGCCTCTTCGGCACCATCCCCGGAGCGATCCTGTTCCATATCGCCTTCGGTCTTCCGTTCGCGATCTTCCTTCTGCGGAACTTCTTCATAGGGATACCTTCGGAGTTGTTGGAGGCAGCGCGCATCGACGGCGCTAGCGAACTCGGGATCTTCACCCGCATCGTGTTGCCTCTCGGGATGCCGGCGATCGCGGCCCTGTTCATCTTTCAGTTCCTGTGGACGTGGAACGACCTTCTCGTCGCCCTCGTCTTCACCACTCCGGAGTCGGCTCCGATGACGATGGCGATCCGCGACCAACTGCGTCAGTTCGGTAGCAACTTCGAGGTGATCGGCCCGGGAGCGTTCATCCAGATGATCGTTCCGTTGATCGTGTTCTTCTCGTTCCAGCGTTACTTCGTCCAGGGTCTCCTGGCCGGCTCCGTGAAGTAGGACGGCGATGCGTCGGGGCGCGGCTCTCGTGGCGGTCCTGGTCCTAGGCGTCACCGCGTCCGCCTTGGATGCCTTCTCGGTAGCGCGGATCGGCCTCGACGACGACGCCGCCGAGATGCTGTCGACAGCCCCGTCCGGAGCTGTCGTGTTCGTCGAACCGGGCTCCTATACCGGTCCGTGGTCGTTGGACCGCAGCCTCGTCCTCTACGGCGACGGCGTCACGGTGCGCGCCCCCAAGGATGCGGTGGGGGTGACCGTCTCGGCCCCCTCACGTGTGTCGGGGCTGAGGGTGACCGGTGGCGAGAGCGGGATCGTGGTTCGGGAAACCAACGGGGTCGTTCTCGAAGACGTGACCGTCACCGGAGCCGAACTCCACGGCATCGAGATCGTCGATGCCTCGGCGTTGGTATCGAGGGCCGTGGTCGATCGTCTCGTCAGTCCCTATGCGCAAGGCATCGAGATACGCAATGCCGACGGGCGCCCCGACTCGGCCGTCGTCGATTCGACCGTCATCGGTGGGCAGGAAGGCATCGTTTCCCACGTCTCCGAGGTGTTGCTGGAAGGCAACTCCGTCTCGCATACCTCCCTCAGGGGGATCGTGGTGACCGAGATGAGTGACGGCTGGGTGAGACGCAACCGCGTTTCGGGTGCATCGGGGGTCGGACTCTATTGTGGGGACATGTCGCGTTGCGAGTTCTCTCGCAACGTCGTCGAGAGGGTAGAGGCCGGTGAGGGCGGAGCATCCAGTGCCGGATGGGGACTCGTCGTTAACTACCACGCCAGTGCTTCGAGCCATCGCGATGAACTCTCCGGGGAAGCGGGCCCGACGGCTACGTTCATAGGTTCCCGCCTGACGGACCGGTCGCCACTGGAACCCGGAATCGGCAGCAGGGCGGTATGGCCCGCACTGACAGCGGGTCTCGTCGCCATCGTCGTCCTCGCAACGGTGTTCCTGCTCGTGCGCCATCGCTGGGCGCTACCGCGGCCCCCGAGCCTCACTGCGCCGATCCGAACCGCGCTGACGGTCGCGGTGGTGACCGGCATAGCGGTGCAGAGCTTCCACATGTCCGAGCACATCTTGCAGGTGTTCCGCGTCAAGGTCGATGGAGTACCGAGCCGCGGCGGGATCGTGGGGCCGGTGGTCGAGGCAGAGGTGATCCACTTCCTCTACAACGCCGCGGTTCTGGCCCTGATGGCGTTCACCTGGTACGGACGCAGGCATGGGTGGGGGCCCGGCGTTGCCGTCCGAGCGGATCGTCTGTTGGTGGCGGGAGTTCTGCTGCAGGGCTATCACTGGTTCGAGCATTCTCTGAAACTCGCTCAACACGTGATCACCGGAGCCAAGGTCAACCCGGGGGTCGCCGGCAACTTCTTCGACCTGG
>JBKHYB010000363.1:0-1904 GCA_046565725.1 Actinomycetota bacterium | reverse complement strand
GGTAGAGCTGGCATTGTTACGGACCGTGATCGAGCGGTCCTCGCGCTTTTCCGTCCCGATGATCTGAGCCCGCAGTGTGTAGACCCCGTCGGGCACGTTGACATCCCACAGCAACTCCCACGTATCCGAGTCCTGGACACGAAGCCCATCTCCGATCTTCGTGAAAGTACCTCCGCTACCCAAGAAGAACTCAACACCCGGCACAACGTCGGGCAGATCAACCCGCGCTACCAAGTGATAGTGCTCGTCTGCATCACGTTTCTTGGAGACATTGGTCCCGCTGTTGCCGTACCCAGAGGGATTGACCAAACGGATCTCTGCGTCGTTGGCGGTAGCCGCCCAACGCTTGGACCCAGATCCCGACACCTCTCGGCCATTCACGACGTCGTTATCCTGGCCCTGCTCGCCATCGATCCAAGCCGTGATCTGAGTCGAGCCCGTGGCCGGAGACGTGATGCCGAAAACGAAGTTCCCGTCCGCGTCGGTCTCGCCCTCGGTGTGTTGGATCTGAGGGACGTCGGGCGAACTGCTCTTGTGCGAAGCCTCCTCTGCATCCTCCTGTTGATGTGCGGCGTCGCCGGAAGGAAGATCGGGAGCCCGGCGCGGGGTCGCGTCATCGGGATCACAGAAATCAAGGTCATTGTTGGGCCCCTGAGCGTGGACGTCCACGTTGATGCCGGGGATCACCGCGGTTCCAGCTCGGGCGCGCACCGTGTACCTATTGCACTCGCCGACAGGCGCTGAATCGGTGCGTGGAGCGATCGTCAAGGTCGCTGGTGCTGGTAGCCATTGCGCGCGGATCTCGCCGAACGGCTCAGCCGCCCCGAGCTCATCGTCGTCGGCTTCGCGCGTGTCCGCCTCGTTCGCTATCGGCTGATCGTCCACCCACGCCTTTATGTCGGTGAATCCGCCTCGGAAGGAGAACACGAGGAATCGGAAGACGCCTGGGCCGTAACGGAACGCGTTTGCACCGGAGGGCGCATCGAGTCCCGTGCCCACCGAGCTCTCGATGTGCTTGAGGTCAGCGGCCCCCGGCACGTTGTGTTCACCCTGCTTCTCCTCGTTGGGTGGGGTCCCTCCTCGACTGTCTTCCTCTTCGTAGTGGTTACAGAACCTCGCATCTTCGGTGACGTGCTCGCCCTTGTCGGGGGTCTTGTAGTTGCTTTCCTCGCTACTGGTCCCTGTCGACGCGTCCGCCCCGAATCCCGCCTGGTCGTCGGGACCTTGGGCGTGGACATCCACCTGAGCACCCTGCACCGGTCGGTCAAGGTGATCGGTCACGACCGCGTCGAACTTCAGGCAGCCCTTGGGCAACTCATCGGGGTTCGACTTCGGCTGCATAGCCTGACGGCGCTGAGTGCTGGGGTACTGAGGGCTGGGATGGGTAGTTTCCGAAGTCGCCTCACCTGAGATGGTCGCGGGGTTGGAGACGACGCCCCGTAAGGCCACCTTCATCCTGGTGACGTCTTGAACGTACGGCTGGACCCGGTGTGCATCGGCTGAATCCTGGGTGAATTCGGCCGTCGTGGCGCTCGCAGGCTTGTCCTGCTCGACCGCCAGCGCAGCGATCGAAGTCACCTGGGTTGGAAGATCTTTGCCCGAGAGAGCACACGAAACGGCCCAAGTCTTGCGGTCGTTCGCCGCGGCAGACAGCGACCTCTCCGCGGCGCAGCGTGTGTACTTCACCGGTTCACCCGGAGGACTCGTCGAATAGTAGACGGAAACCCGGAACGGTCCGGGACCGGCGCTTCCGGTTCCCTCCACCACCGTCGCCCAAGTACCGCCCTTCGGCTTATGGAAACCAAGAGGACCGTTCTGGCTCGGCCAGCTGATCTCGACGGTCTCCTCGGCGCGATCAACCCGGGCGGGAGTCTCGTCGCTGGCTACCTCTTCGAAACCAGTCG
>JBKHYB010000362.1:0-1928 GCA_046565725.1 Actinomycetota bacterium | reverse complement strand
ACCTGACCCTCGAGCCCGACCTCGGAGGCAGGCTCCTGCCGCGGGCCGTAAACGTTCGCTAGAGCGAGTGCCGTGAAGTCGACGCCTTTGACGGCCTTGAAGTAGCGCAGGTAGTCGAACATCACCCGCTTGCTCACGCCGTACGGAGACTCAGGCATGGACACCGGGAGGAAGAACTGGTCCTCGGTCACCGGAAGACGGTCTTGTCCCGGCTCGCCGTAGACGCATCCACCCGAGGATGTGAACACGACCTTGCGGGTTCCGGCCTCGGAGGCCGCGTGCAGGACGTTCAGCGTCCCGATGATGTTCACCATCGCGTCGTGGATCGGGTCGGCAACGCTCTTACGTACGTCGACCTGAGCGGCCAGATGGAAGATGACCTCGGGTTTGTTGCGCTTGATGAAGTCGATGACCGCATCGGAACGGATGTCTATGCGCGAGAAGGTGAACTTGCCGGTGCTGGAGTTCCGTGCGGCCGCGAGGTTGGCCAGCGATCCGGACGAGAGATCGTCGATGCCCAGCACCTCTTCACCCTCGGCCAGCAACCTGTCCACCAGGTGCGACCCGATGAACCCGGCTGCGCCGGTAACCAGAACCCTCACATCTGCCTCCCGATCTTCAAGCTTGGGCCTCGTCGGCCAGCGTTTCCCCCTGCACGGTGATCCCGGCACCTACCACGCAACCTTCGCCCAGGATGGAATCGACGATACGTGCATCTCGTCCCACCCTGACCCCCGGCAAGAGTACCGAGCGCTCGACGGTGGCACCGGCGTCGATCGCGGCCCCCGCCCCCACACAGACATCCGACAGCGTGCAGCCATCAGCCCGCGCAACCGACCCGTCGGCGACAACCGCACCCGGCCCCGGCGCGGCAACCGCATCGGTCCGGAAGGCCCCCGATAGGGCGTCGAGGTTCGCCTGCAGGTACTTCTCGGGTGTCCCGATGTCCATCCAGTAGGCATCGGTACCGGTGGCGAACAGCGCGGCCCCCTCGGCCACCAGCCCCGGGAAGAGCGCTCGTTCGGCCGAATACTCGACCCCGGCGGGGATGCGATCCAGGATCGAGGGCTCCATGATGTAGACGCCGGCATTGATCAAGTTGGTTGGGGCCTCGCCGCGGGGAGGCTTCTCGATGAATCCCTGGACCCGGCCGGTGTCGTCGGTGGGGACCACGCCGTAGGCGGAGGGGTCTTCGACCGGGGTCAGAACGATCGTCGCTTCGGCACTGCGCGTGCGGTGGAACTCGAGCATCGCCGTCAGGTCCATATCGGTCAGGACGTCGCCGTTGAAAGCGAAGAAGGTGTCCGATCCGATGAAGTCCTGAGCGTTCTTGAGCGCCCCGGCCGTGCCGAGTGGGGTCTCTTCGTGCGTGACCTCGACCCTCATCCCTCTCTCTCGACCGTGGCGTACGGATGCCTCGAAGGTCTCGGCCAGATACGACGTCAACAGAATCACCTCGTTGATGCCGTGGCGCTGGAGAAGATCGAACACGTGATGGAGGTGCGGCCGGTTGGCGATCGGCAGCAGGTGCTTGGGCCGTGTGTAGGTCAGCGGCCGGAGCCTCGTTCCGAAGCCTCCGGCGATCAGTAGGGCTTTCAGCTGCCCGCCACCCTGCGGAAGGACAGCCCGATGATCGCGATGCCGGTGGCGACGACGAAAACGCCGATCCAACGCATCGTCGGAACCGTCTCGTGCAGCACGAACCGCCCGAGGAGCACGATCAAGATGTAAGACACCCCGACGATCGGATAAGCCACCGAGAGCGGCACGCGGGACAGCACGACGAGCCAGAACAATGCCGAGATGCCGAACAGGGTCTGCTCGGCGAAGGCGCCGTAGGCGAGCGTGACCAGGGCGAAGTAGAGACCGGTCAGCCGCAGCGACACCAGGCCGAGCAGCACCGCCTGCACCGCGCCGAGGACGGCCGC
>JBKHYB010000361.1:0-1938 GCA_046565725.1 Actinomycetota bacterium | reverse complement strand
AGTCGCTCGGAGTCCGTTCCGTCGCCGAGGATCACGTCCTCGAAGACCACCTTGATGAGCAACGGGTTGATGAGGCCGAGACCGGCCGTCACCAGGATCAACAGCGCGACGAAGGACACCTTCAGCCGGTAGGGCCTGAAGGTATGGACTATGCGCCTGAAGGTTCCCGCTCGCGCCTTTCGGTCCGGTTGTCCGGGCGGGATCATCCTGTGTGGAGAAGGCATGCCTGTAACAACATCTTCGCCTACTACTCGCTTCCTCTGCGTAGCCGGGCGCGAAGAAAGCCCCCCTTGCGGGGGGCTTTCCTGGAGGGTTTAGGCCTGTGCCGAGGCCTTCTCGGCCTCATCCACCTGGCGCCGGACCTCGTCCATATCGAGTTCGTTGACCTTCCCGATCAGCTGCTCGAGAGCTTCCGCGGGCAGAGCCCCCGGCTGGGCGTAGAGCAGGATCTGGTCGCGGAAGACCATCAGGGTCGGGATCGACATGATCTGGAACGCCGATGCCAGCTCGGGCTGGGCCTCGGTGTCGACCTTGGCGAAAACGATGTCCTCGTAACGCGTCGATGCCTCTTCGAAGACGGGGCCGAACATGCGGCACGGGCCGCACCATTCCGCCCAGAAATCGATCAACACCGTGGCGTTGTTCTCGATGACCTCGTTGAAATTGTCCTTGGTTAGTTCGATGGTAGCCATGCCATTCCCAACGCCTCCCCCCGCCCCACATTCCCACCTCGATCTGGATCGTTATACGAGCTATTCCCGACCCGGATTCAGCGGAGCCTGAGGGCCGCAACGACTCCGTCGCGTGTTGGGTTGATCACGGATAGATAGTCGGGATCGTTGAAGATCGCGTCGTTCGTCTCCATGATCGCCTCCCGGTATCCCTCCCAGCGCTTAGTGGCCTCGGGGTCGCCGGTCACGGAGCCTCCGGCGAGCATGTTGTCGCAGAGGTACAACCCACCCACCCGGATCCTGTGGCGGGCCTTGTGCCAGGCCTCGGGATAGCCGTGCTTGTCGATGTCGCAGTAAACGATGTCGAACTCTCCTTGAACCGACTCGAACGCTTCCAGCGCATCGCCGACGTGGAACGTGATGGGATCGAGAAGGCCGGCGCGCTTCAGGTAGTCGGTCGCCATCCGCTCGTTCTCGGGATCCGAATCGGTGAGATGGATCTCTCCATCCGGCCCGATCGCGCGGGCGAACCAGTAGGCGGAGTAGCCGTATCCCGAGCCCAGTTCGAAGATCCTCCGAGCTCCGATCGAGCGAGCCATCTGCTCCAGGTACATGCCGCACAGTCGGCCGACGATCGGAAAGCCGTTGTCCGCGGCCCGCTTCTCCATGTCGAGAAGCACCTCTTCGTCGTGGATGCTTGCCAGACGCATCAGGTACTGCTCAACCTTCGGATGGACGTTAGCGAAAGCCATCACTCCCCCTCACCTATGAGCCTCAACAATTCATCGTGGATCTTCGGGTTGGATACGGCAAGACCGGGGGTCATCGTCTCGAGTGGCGGCGTCAACTGGGTGACGACCGCGCCGGCCTCGGCTGCGATCAGTCGGCCGGCGGCCTTGTCCCATTCCTCGAGATGCGCTTCGAAGAAGGCATCTACACGGCCACATGCCACGGAACAGAGATCGAGGGCGGCAGAGCCCATCCGACGAAGGTCTCGGCCTGCCGGTAGCACCCTGAAGGCCGCCCGGCCCTGAACCTCACGAGCGCGGGCGTCATAGGCGAAGCCCGTCGCCACCAGGGCCTTGGAGAAGTCGTCCCGGTCCGAAACGCTGATCGTCTGTCCGTTCAGCCATGCCCCCTCACCGCGGACGGCGGTGAAGGTCTCGCCGAGGATCGGGTTATGGATCGCGCCGACGATGCTGCCCTCTTGATCCCGAGCGGCGATGCTCACGCACCACCATGGGATCCCGTATAGGAAGTTGACGGT
>JBKHYB010000360.1:0-1954 GCA_046565725.1 Actinomycetota bacterium | reverse complement strand
GGGCGGGGCCATCATCGCGGCGATGTTCCTCAAGCAGTTCGTCGGCCAAGGGATCCCATGGGCCCACCTCGACATCGCCGGAACGGGCCGGTCCGAGCGTGATTACCTCGAGATCTCCCGAGGCGGTACCGGCATCCCGGTTCGCTCCCTCCTCCGCTGGCTCCGCTCCCGCTAGACTCGGGCCGGATGGAGATCGAAGGGCATCCCACTCAGGATCTGGTCGAGGAATTGGAGCGGCGCGGAGCGATCCGGGTCGCCGGAAGTACGTCCGGCCCCGACGCGGACACCGTGGCCGCCATAGCTCAACGGGCCGGAGAGATCGCGGGCTTCTGGCTGTTCCTGCCGACCGAGGCTTACGCGACCGGCTTCGACGAGTATCCCTCCTGATGCCGATCGACCCCGAAGGCTTCCGCGACGCGGCCCGCATGTTCGCGACCGGATTGACCGTGGTGACGGTGAACCTCGATGGAGACCTCCATGGGATGACGGCCTCGTCGTTCGCTTCGATCTCGCTCGACCCGCCACTCGTGATGGTGTCCCTGGACAAGGGGTCGCGTACGCGCGAGATGGTTTCGGCCTCCGGCACCTTCGCCGTCAACATCCTCGGTGAAGAGCAAGAGGCGATCGCCAAGTCCTTCAGCGTGTCGGGGCGTAAGGATTTCTCGACGATCCCACACACGATCGACATCTCGGGAGCGCCCCTGTTCGATGACGCACTCGCTCGACTGACCTGTCGCACCTATGCCACCCACGACGGAGGCGACCACGACATCCTGCTCGCGGAGGTGCTCGACGCATCGGTGAGCCCTGGGCGCCCACTCCTCTACTTCGACCGCAGCTATCGCCGGATGCTCTAGCGTCAGCAACGGCGATAGCTAACCCCGCACCTCAAGACGGTCTCCGACCTTCACGGCTGCCGCGGCCCCCGACGGCAACTCGATCGCGCGGCGCGCCCGGAAGAAGATCCGCGAAAGGCGCCTCGGGCCCATACGGTGCACGCTGCCGATAACCGTCCATCCCCGATCCACGAATACGACGTCGATGGGGAAACGCATGCCGAAGGTATGCACCTGCCGGCAGGGCTCCAGGACGAGACCCACTCCTTCCTCCAAGGAGTCCAGACCGATCAGCCCCTTCGTTCGCTCGCGCACGCCTGAAGCTCGGCGCAGGTCCCTACACAGGACCTCCCCCGTCCGTTCGATAACCAGAGATCGCGGCACGTGCAGTAGGTTACGTGCCGGTGCGAGGCGTGAGGCTGGCGGACGCTCGCCCATCCCTAGACATCTAGCCGGAGGTGACTGAGGTGCAGAAGTGGGAGTACGCGACGGTTCCGCTGATTTCCCATGCCCTGCAGGAGATCCTTAATCAGTGGGGCGAGGAAGGTTGGGAGCTGGTCCAGGTTGTCGAGAGCCCTGCGACGGGCACGACCGCCTACCTCAAGAGGCCCAAACAGAGCTAAGAGGAGGCCCAGTCTCCGGAGCGGCCCCCGCTCTTCCGTAACAGCCTCACCTCCGATATGCGGGCCGACCTCTCGATCCCCTTCACCATGTCGTAGATCGTGAGCGCGGCCACCGACACGGCCGCGAGCGCCTCCATCTCGACCCCCGTCTTGTCGTGCGTCTTGACCGTGGCGGTCACCTCGATGCCGCGCTGTTCGGATGCGAACGACACCTCGACCGAACCGATCGCGATCGGATGGCAAAGAGGGATCATGTCCGAGGTCTTCTTCGCAGCCATGATCCCGGCGATCCGGGCGACCTCCAGCACGTCACCTTTAGCTACCCGCCGCTCCTCGATCGCCAGCCGGGTTGATTCACTCATCTCCACGAGGCCCGCCGCGACCGCGCCCGACTGGGATACCAGCGCCAGATCGCCGGATTGGGGGCCGCGGACGGTGAAACTCGCGTTGAGCCGCGCTGCCGGCGCCATCACTCCAAGAGCGTTGGGCCCGACC
>JBKHYB010000359.1:0-1971 GCA_046565725.1 Actinomycetota bacterium | reverse complement strand
TCGCCGGGCATCCCACGTTGGGGGCGGCGTGGACGCTACGACGTCTCGGCTGGCTCGAGGGAGACGAGGTCGTGCAGAACTCTGCGGCAGGGCCCACCGAGGTGACCGTCGACGGCGACGAGTTGTGGTTCACCCGCACCGGCACCTCTGATCCGGACCTGGCGGATAGGTCCCCGCAGGTGGTGGACCGTCTGGCACCTGCACTTGGGCTCGAGCGTCGCGCCCTAGGTCTCGAGGCCCGGGAACTCGGCCGCCCCGGGAGGTTCGAGCCGGCCTTCGCCGATGCCGGTCTCCGACATCTGATGGTTCCGGTCGGTACTGTTGATGCTCTGGGCTCGATCAGCGTGGACGGAGCCGCCCTCCCCGAGGTATCTCCCGTCGGAGCCTTCTGTTTCACGGCTACCGGCGCAGGTCACATCCGGGCCAGGGCTTTCTTCCCCAACCTCGGTATCCCCGAGGATCCGGCCACAGGGTCGGCGGTGGCATCCCTGGGTGCCTACCTCGCCGCCCGGGTTGGGCCGGTCGACGTTCGCATCGATCAAGGCGTCGAGATGGGCCGTCCCTCGGTGCTGTTCCTGAAGGCAACCGCCGAGGACGTGAGGGTCGGGGGCAGATGTTCCCCGATCTTCGAAGCAGATCTGGAGCAGCTGCCGCCTCCTCGGACGTGACGCCCTCTCCGCCCGATTAACCTTTCGGGATGCTCGAAGTCTTCCCCCACACCGCCCGCACCGACGCGTCTGGACATCTCCTCATCGGTGACTGCGACGTGGTCGCGCTCGCAGAGCAGTACGGCACACCGGTCGTGATCCTCGATCGCACCACCTTCGAAACACGAGCGAAGTCTTTCGCCGACGCGCTGAGTCCGCAGCAGGTCTACTACGCGGGCAAGTCCTTCCTGTGCGTGGCCGTATGCGAACTGTTGGATCAGTTAGGCCTGAGCTTGGACGTTTGTACGGGCGGCGAACTGTTGACCGCACTCAAGGCCGGTTTCCCGCCCGAGCGGATCGCCTTCCACGGCAACAACAAGTCGGTCGAAGAGCTGGAAACCGCCAAGGAAGCGGGAGTGGGACGGATCGTCGTGGATTCCTTCCACGAGCTCGACCGGATCGAGCGCGTCCGCCCCGGTGCATCCTTGCTCGTCCGGATCACTCCGGGGGTGGAGGCTCACACCCACGAGTTCGTCCAGACCGGCCAAGAGGATTCGAAATTCGGCTTCGGACTCGCCGACGGTGTCGCATTCAAGGCCGTGGAGCGGGCTTTGCAGGTCGGCAACCTGGCCGGCTACCACGCTCATATCGGGTCGCAGATCTTCGAGATGGCCGCTTTCGATCTCGCGGTCAAGCGACTTGCGACGTTCGCAGCAGAGGTGAAGGAGCGGCTGGGTTATGAGCCGTCCGAATTGAACCTCGGTGGTGGTCTCGGGATCGCCCATACGGAGGACGAGATGACCCCGGACGTGGGAGAGTCGATCGGAAGGATCTCGTCGGCGGTCCAGAGGGAGTTTGCGGAACGGAACCTCTCGATCCCGAGGCTGTACGTGGAGCCGGGACGGTCCATCGTCGGACCGACCGCCGTGACGGTCTACAGGGTCGGCACGGTCAAGACGATCCCAGGCGTTCGAACCTACGTTTCGGTGGATGGCGGGATGAGCGACAACATCAGGCCCGCCCTCTACGGGGCTCGTTATCAGGGCTTCCTGGCGAACCGGATGGAGGCACCGGCAGGCCCTCGGGTGACGGTGTCGGGCAAGCACTGCGAGTCGGGAGACATCCTTATCCGCGACGTTCACCTGCCCGCCGACGTGCAAGACGGTGACCTCCTGGTGATCCCTGCGACCGGCGCCTACACGTATTCGATGGCGTCGAACTACAACCGGTTCGGACGCCCCGCGGTGGTGCTCGTCCGGGACGGGCAGGCGCGCGTGCTCGTGCGCCGCGAGACCTACGACGACCTCATCGCGCGCGACGAGCG
>JBKHYB010000358.1:0-1993 GCA_046565725.1 Actinomycetota bacterium | reverse complement strand
GAGGGGCGCCTCGCCGAGCTGGAGGAGGCGCGCCTGTTCTCGGGCGAGTACGACGCGGGCGACGCGCTCGTGACCGTGAACGCTGGCGCCGGCGGCACCGACTCGCAGGACTGGGCCGAGATGCTGCTGCGGCTGTATCTCCGATGGGCCGAGCGTCGTGGGTTCAAGACGCAACTGGTCGAGGCAACCGATGGGGACGAGGCCGGGATCAAGAGTGCAACGGTGACGGTGGAAGGACGCAACGCCTACGGTTTGCTCGTTCCGGAGCGCGGGGTGCACCGCCTCGTTCGGATCTCCCCATTCGACTCGGCCAAGCGTCGCCACACCTCGTTCGCCTCCGTCGACGTCACGCCGGAGGTCGAAGAGGATGTTGATGTCGAGATCAACCCGGATGACCTCCGTGTGGACACCTACAGGTCTTCGGGGGCCGGGGGCCAGCACGTGAACGTTACGGACTCTGCAGTGCGGATCACGCATCTTCCGACCGGGATCGTCGTGTCGTGCCAGAACGAGCGATCGCAGATGCAGAACCGCGCCGTTGCGATGCGCATCCTCAGATCGCGCCTCCTGCAGAGAGCCATGGAGGAGAGGGAGGCCGAGATCGCTGCGCTCTCCGGAGAGAAGCGCGATATCGGCTTCGGCTCCCAGATCCGCTCGTACGTTCTCCATCCGTATCAGATGGTCAAGGACCATCGCACGGGTATCGAGGTCGGCAATGTCCAGGCCGTGCTCGATGGAGATGTCGACGCCTTCATCGAAGCCGAGCTGCGACGGAAGGCCGCCTCGGCGGGGAACGACGACAACTAAGGTTTACACGCGTCAACTGGTCGAAGCGCGCGGATTCTGGTTGGATTCCCCCATGACCGACACCACCCAACAGATCGTCGAGAGGGTTGATTCCGCCACCCTCAAAGAACTTCGTGATGTGGATATCGAAGATGTCTACGTTCAGATGGACGAGACGCTGAAGGCTCGACCCACGCCGCTCGACCTCTACTTCCGATGGGAGCGGCAGAACTGGTCGACGCAGGACCTCGATTTCAGCGAAGACAGGGTCCATTGGGACTCGATGACCGGCTTCTTCGAGGGTATGCGGACAGAACTCCAGCGCACGTTCACTCTCTTCTTCCTGGGCGAGCAAGCCGTCACCGACACCCTTTCCCCTCTGGTGCATGCGGCCCCCGATGAGGACTCGCGCAACTTCCTGTCCACGCAGCTGGTAGATGAGGCCCGCCACTCGATCTTCTTCTCGCGCTTCTTCTCCGAGGTTGTCGGCATCGAAGGGGGGATCCACGCCGCCCTCGAGCAACTGCGAGATGCGACGGTTGTTGGTTATCGGGAACTGTTCGACAGCGAACTGGTCGCGGCGACCGAAGCCGTCCGCGAGAACCCGACCGACTATGCCGCCTGGGTCAGAGGCATCGCCACCTATCACCTCGTGATCGAAGGGATGCTGGCCCTGACCGGTCAGCGGTTCCTGCTCGGGATCGTGCGCGAGATGGGGATCCTGCCCGGCTTCTATGCCGGGTTCACCGCAGTGGCGCGGGACGAATCCCGCCACGTGAATTTCGGGGTTCGGGCGCTGATGGAGGCCGGCGTACGGGACCGGGCGCACCTCGATGTGGTGTCCGATCAGATCCTGCGGCTGCTCCCCATGGCCTGCCGGATCGTGGCCGCCCCCGACCGGAGGTTCGCGGTCTCACCCCAGGACACGCCTCCCAACCTCCACATCAACCCCTACGACGTGCGGGAGTTCTCGCTGAATTCGCTGGTCAAACGGCTGAAGGTGGTCGGCATCGGGGCCGATGTCCTCGATGAGGTGCGGAGCCGTGGCCTGGCTTACTATGATTCAGCCTGGGCGGAATACGAGGGCATCCACAACGAGGAGCACCCGTACCGCTTCTTCGACCAGATGGCGGCTGTGGGCTCCTAACCCGGCTAGCCTGTAGGGACTCATGATCAAGCTCATAGATGTAGTCAAGGAATACAAAGG
>JBKHYB010000357.1:0-2004 GCA_046565725.1 Actinomycetota bacterium | reverse complement strand
GGGAGTCCCAGGTCTTGAACGGCGCCCGTGGTTTCTCGGGAGCGAACGACCAGGCATAGGCGGAGATGCTTCCGCGCTCCTCCACCAGTTCGATCGCACGACGTGCATTGTTGATCGTGGCTTCGATCTTGGCTCGGTTCCGGACGATGCCGGCATCCGCCAGCAGGCGAGACACGCTCTTCGAGTTGTACCGTGCGACCGCCTCGTAGTCGAAATCCTTGAAGGCTCGTCTGAAGTTCTCGCGCTTGCGCAAGATGATGAGCCAACTGAGCCCCGACTGGAAACCCTCGAGGCAGAGTTTCTCGAACAGACGCCGGTCGTCGTGCTGAGGCCGCCCCCACTCTCGGTCGTGGTAGCTCTCATACAGCGGATCGCCGTGTGACCACCAACATCTGGTCACGCCGTCGGCCCCCCGAACAACTCCCGATCTTGGGATATCGGTCATCCGATCCCATGCCCTCTCTCGCTGGACGTGCTCTTTTCGCTAAGACGTAGTTTGAACCGTGTAAGGGGCGCAGAGGGAACCTCAGCGAGGAGGGTGGCGACGATGAAACTGACGACCATCACGCACGTCTCGGTCGACGGAGTGATGCAGGGCCTCGGCGGGTCGGACGAGGACCGTCGAGGTGGGTTCGAGCGCGGCGGGTGGGCCCTGCCGTTGTTCAGCGGCGAGGGTGCCACGTTCGTCGGGCAGCTCTTCCAGCGGGCCGATGCGTTCCTGCTCGGTCGCCGGACCTTCGAGATCTTCGCTCCCTACTGGGGGGCGATGGGTCCCGGCAGCGGTCCCATCGCAGACGCCCTGAACGCGAAGCCTAAGTATGTGGCGTCGAACACACTCACCAACCCGGACTGGGAGGGAACGACCGTCCTCTCAGGTGACCTCGCCGCGGTCATCGGCGAGCTGAAAGCGAAGCGGGGAGGTGAACTGCAGGTGCACGGCAGCGGCGCCCTCGTCCGTTGGCTGCTCGACAACCATCTGGTCGATGAGATCACCCTTCTCACCTTTCCCGTGGTCATCGGCCAAGGCACGAGGCTGTTCCCCGATGCCGGCCCGGATCTGGCGCTCGATCTGGTCGACTCCCGCGCCTTCCCGACGGGCGTAACGCTTCATGCCTACCGCGTGACCGGTCGCCCGCAGTACGCGAAGTGACAAGGTGATGCGGTCCCCTGGGCATGCATTCCCATCGTGAGAAAACCTCTGCTCCCTCAGCCCGGGTCGAAGAAGGTGCTCGTCAGGTGGTGTCGGGCGGGCACGTCGATGGCCGTGAGCGGGGCTCGGGGTCGGGGTGGCCGCCGAAGCCCACGATGATCCGGCATGGATCCCACGGGTCCTTGCCACGACCTGCCTCGATCAGCTTGACGTCGGAGCCCGTGACCTTCAGATAGGTGTAGCCGGCATTGTCTCGTTCGTTGCTCTCGAGGATCCCATCCACGGGGTCGGCCCACATCCTGATCACGTAGTAGCCGTCTCCGTTGAGCCCGAAGTCGATGTAGTTGCCGGGACGGTCCCACTCGTAGATGTCGCTCCATCCGGCTCGCAGCCCGAAACCGAAGTCGGACCAGATCGGATAGAAGGTGTTCCAGTCACGCAAGAGTTCATTGCGATGGGCGAAGCCCTTGTTGCGCCTCTCTCCGGCCGGTTCTAGCGCGCCCTTCCTGCGATCGGTCACGGCGAAGAGCTGTAGTCCCACCGCGTCGTGATGATGGTAATGGCCATGGGTCTTGTGGAAGCGGGCGACCCCGGCGGGGCGGTCGAAGTAACTATCGTCGCCGCGTTGAACCCGTTGGAAGAGTTCGTGATCGTTCGGGATGCCACCTTCGTAGTACAGCTGAAGCGGCCCTCTGCCCGTGTTGCGTACACCGAATGCGAAGCGCAAGCAACGTACCGCTCCATCCTCTACGTATTCCTCTAGATGGCACGAACCTGCACCCGAAGCATCTGCCGACTGAGGTTCGCCGTCGGTGCTCCCGTTCGTGAGCGGCACTAGGAAAGAGGCTTCATGG
>JBKHYB010000356.1:0-2038 GCA_046565725.1 Actinomycetota bacterium | reverse complement strand
CGGTGGAGGACCTGGCCTACGCGGTAGCACCGATACGGCTCGATGGGAGGTTCGGATGCATCGTTGTGGCGGCGCCTGCGCTCGGTGAATACCGCTTCTCCGATCGCAAGATGCGGTTGCTCGCCGGTCTTGCGGACCAAGCCAAACTCGCCTTGACCAACGCTTCCAACTTCGAGGTCCTCGAGACGACCTTCCTTTCGACGATCGAAGCACTGGCCAACGCGCTCGAAGCCAAAGACGAATACACCTCGAACCACACGAGGTCGATCGTGGAGATGAGCAGGCAGGTCGGCGTTGCTATGGGGCTGGATCCCGTAGCGCTGAAGCACCTCGAGATGGGTGCCCTGTTCCACGACATCGGCAAGATCGGCATCCCTTCGGACCTCTTACGGAAAGAAGGGCCCCTGACCGAAGAGGAACGCAAGATCATGGCGCAGCATCCGGAGTTGGGGGAGAAGATCCTCGCGCCGATAGAACGGCTGGCCGAGGTCCGTCCCATAGTGAGGGCATGCCACGAGCACTTCGACGGCAGCGGATATCCCGATGGGAAGGTGAAAGACGACATCCCGATCCAGTCGCGCATCATCCTGGTCTGCGATGCGTTCGACGCGATGACGTCGGACCGGCCCTACAGGGCCAGGCTCCCCGTTGAAGAGGCGCGCCGACGTCTGGTAGCCGGGGCGGGTAATCAGTTCGACCCGGAAGTGGTGGGCCTCTTCCTGGATCTCTTAGACGCGGAGCGCGATCTCTAGACCGGTTTGAACTGTTCGAAGGGGTTGCGGCAGTCGTCGCAGTAGTAGAGCGAACGGCACGGCGTCGGCCCGAAGGCGTTCTCGTTGTGGGTGTTGGTCGACCCACAGAACGGGCACTCGGCGTGCTTCGGTAGACCGATCTCGGTGATGAGAACGGGTCCTTTCCCCGTTGGAGGTGCCAGGCCGAAGCTCTTGAGCTTGTCCCGACCCTGCTCGGTGATCCGATCTGTCGTCCAAGGCGGATCGAAGCTGGTGTCCACGGTGACCTGTGCCACCCCTTCGACGCCTTCCACCGCTGTCTTAACGTCGGCGATGATCTCCGCGATCGCGGGACAACCCGTGAAGGTCGGCAACACGGTCACCCCCACGGCGTTCCCGGCCGTGCGCACCTCTTTGATCATGCCCATGTCGACCACCGACACCGCCGGGATCTCGGGATCGGCGACGCCGGCGAGCGCATCCCAGATGGCGACCTCCAACGAGGTTGTCGGCGCGTTCACCAGCGTGCTCCGGGATCTTCGCGGTATCGGAGCGTCAGCACTTCCCACAGTTCCTCGAACTCGGGAGTGTGCTGACCGGTACGTCCGCCGGTGGGATCGCTCGGCCCATCGTCGGGCAGATCCTCGTCGCCTTCGATCAGATCGCCCGACGATGAGGCGACGAACTCGGCGGCATGGTCGGTGGACTTGACCGAACGGGGAAGTCCGAGATCGTCGAGTGCTTGATCGATCTCGTCTACGAATCTCTGCTTGAGCTCCTCGGAGCCGGTCAGGAGCAGACCCTGCCTGAGGATCTCTTCCTCGCCCTCGATCGGCTCGAATAGCCCTATCGCGTCCGGGTAGGCATGCGCGAGCGCATCGATCAGGCGGGTGCGACCCTCAACGGGGCCGTGGCCTATGCGTTTCATCCACATGTCGGCATGAAGCAGGTGATAGCGCTCTTCCCGGCGCATCTTGGTCGCGAGGTTCGCCAGATCGGGGTTCGATGAACGTTGCAGAGACCCGAGCCGAAGGTCGTCGGCGTGGTCGTACAACCAGTGCCGTGCGAGCGTGTAGGCCCAATCACCGTTCGGTCGCTCGCAGAAGGTGGCATTTCTGTAGTCGACGGGCTTACGACCGAAGGCGATCTCGTCCGCGCTCTTGTCCAGGATGTTCCCGGCCAACGTGTAGTAGGCCGCCGCGTGCCCGATCTCATCTTGCGCGATGGAGGAGAACGCCACGTCTTCCTCGATGTGCGGAGCCCAGCCCGTCCATTCGGAGTGCCGGTGGCCGAGGATCAGTTCGTCG
>JBKHYB010000355.1:0-2057 GCA_046565725.1 Actinomycetota bacterium | reverse complement strand
GGTGTATGGGTGCTAAGGCAAGGTTCGCCGCTGCTATCGCTGCCGCCTCGTTGCTGATCCCGGTCGCCCCGGGAACGGCATCTTCGGCTGCGTGCGCCGGCCGGCATGTGAGCACCCGGGTCGCCACCTTCACGGTCGAAACGACCTGGAACAAGAAGGTCTACAAACGAGGTGAAACGGTCAAGGTCGACGTCCTCGTGACGCGGCCCGGCCGGGATGACCCCGCCGGTCTCGGTATCCCTCTCGACATGCCCCAGCGTTTACCGGCCGAGGGCGTAACCGTGACCACGGTGCTGCTCGTTAACCCTCCCTACTACCCCTTCGATCAGGGGGTGACTGGATCCGACGGCACCGTGACCTTCAAGATCAAGCTGCCCAAGAACGTCAAGGGCGAGGTCGACGTCGTGACGCACGCCAAACTCGTGCACAACCAGGGTGGCCCCGCTTGCAGTGAGGTCATCGAAGAGGAGTTCCTGCCGGAGTACCCGGCTTTCAAGGTCATTCCCTGAACCCACTTCAGTCCCGAGGGAGTATCTCGAACTCCTGACGGGCCGGCGACGGATCGGTGAGGCCTCGCTTGTCCTGGGCGGCCACCTCGAAGACATAGCTCCCCGGTTCGAGAGTGCCCGTCTCGTGCGTGAAGCGATCGCACAACTGCCATGCGGAGGTCTCCTCTCCGACGGTCATCCGACAGAGGTAAACCGAAGCGCGGTCGTGCGAGAAGTAGCGGAAGGTTCCCTTCTGACGGCTGATCGAGCCCTCGGGGCCCGACACGATCGTCGTGTCCACCGGCGGAGGTTGGCGGAACAGCAACAGTCTCCGCGCCATCGCCTCCTTGATCGCTGCATACGAATCGTTCCCGGTGAGATTGTTCAACTCGTGGGGATCGTTCGCCAGGTCGAACAGAGCCTTGTGGCCCGTCAGGTACTCGATGTACTTGAACCCGTTGGAAACGACCGCCCAGTACGACGGGATGGTCCGGGAACCGCGCCGCGCGATCCCGTAACACGGGTACTTGCTTGCCTGGCAGTTCTCGATAAGAGCCGCGTCCCGAACGACCGCTTGCGGCGTCGACAGCAGTGGGAGTAACGACACACCGTCGGAGGACCACTCGCGCCCGACCAGTTCGGCAACCGTTGGAGCGATATCGACGTTCTGCACCAAGGACGACGACACCGCACCCTGGACGGCATCGGAGTATCCCGGATACGAGATCGCGAACGGAACCCGCACCGACTCCTCGTACGGGGCGACCTTCTTCCGAAGCCGATGCTCCCCATACATGTATCCGTTGTCGGAGAGGAAGAAGACGATCGTGTTCTCGGCGCGCGGACCGAGTGAATCGATCAATCTCCCTCTGGAATCGTCCAAGGCCCTCGTCGACCGTGCCATCTTGCGGTAGGTGAGATCGATCTTGGCGATCTCTTCTGCGCTCAGCGGGTCTCTCGTCGCGTACGGCGGAGCGGTTCCTCCTTCGGGGGCCCGATCGAAGTTCGGGGGGCGGTAGGGAGCGACAGGCATCGACCGATACCGATCGTCGTTGGCAGGCATGTGGGGACTGGTTGGTGAGTAGATCGCCGCGAAAGGCTGGTCGGCAGGCGTCGCTGCGATCTCCCTCGCCAGGATGTCGGCGAGGATCTCGGTCTGGTAGCCGCGTTTCCGCTTCGCCACCCCGTCTCGGTGGATCACCGGGTCTCGCAAGCTCGGGTGACGGTTGAGCCCTCGGATGCAAGCGAGAACCTGGAACTCCCACCGAGGCTTACACGGCCATGAGTTGAGGCACTTGCCGGCCAGCATCGTTCGGTAGCCCTCGTCCTGCAAGAGTTCCACCATCGTCGGATGCAACAGGTCGACGCTGTTCCCATCGACGCCGTTGTGATGGGCGAACAGGCCGGTCAGGATCTGCGCTCTCGATGGGCAGCACTGACTCGTGTTCACATAGGCCTGATCGAACAGAACCCCTCGGTCCACGATCTTCGAGAACACGTTCGGCATCAGATCGCGGTTGAAGAGAGAGTTGGCCTGATCGTCGGTGATGACCACCAGGATGTTCGGCC
>JBKHYB010000354.1:0-2060 GCA_046565725.1 Actinomycetota bacterium | reverse complement strand
GACTTACCGGGAGCAACGAGATCCGGGTTGCGCATCCCGTCGCCCCGCTCGGTCCATTCGGGGGTCACGTCATCGTCGACCCCGAAGGTGCCCTTGGTGTCCACGCCGCCAACTGCGATCAGGAACGGATCGTGAGCGGGGTTGTTCAGCTTGCTGTTGCCTACACCGCTATTACCGGCTGCCGCGACGACCACGAGACCGCTGTGCCAGGCCTTCTCGGCCGCGTAAGCCAGTGGATCGAAGCGATAGTCCTGGGTGCCATCGGTACCGAAGGACAGGTTGAGGACCCGGATGTTGAGCCCATAGTCGTTCTTGTGTGTCACGACCCAGTCGATACCGGCGATGACCTGCGAGACATCGGCCGAACCTACGCCGTTACCGACCTTGACGTTGACCAGGCCCGCATCCGGGGCGATACCTAGGAAGCTGGTCTTGTTGTTCGGCTCCGTAGCGGCACCGGCGTCCTTACCGGCGATGATGCCGGCGAGATGGGTCCCGTGCCCGTACCCGTCCATGAACCGGGTCTCGTCGTAGAACTGGTCGAACGAGAAGTCGACCGCGTGATCGATCTTCTCGGGGGCGTTCAAACCATCCACCGGGAAGATGCCCGTGTCGACGAGCGCTACATCCACGCCTTGCCCCGTGTAACCCTCGCCCCATAGATCGCGGGACTTGATGGACTTGGCGATGTTGTACATCGAACCCGCGCTGTCGGCGTCGGTGGTACCGCCCGTGCTCTGAAGCATCTTGACGGGCCGGTCTTCGGTCACCGAGTGGATCGCCGGTGACGACGAGAGGTCGTCCAGAGCGTCCGCAGGGATCCGAGCGGAGAATCCATCGATGATGGCAAGCTGGAGGCTGACCTTGCCACCGAGTTCCTCAACGAGCTGCTCTGGTCCAGAACCGGCACCGGGCAACTCACGCACGATCACCGAAAGCATCTGGGCACTGCGCTCGGGCTGCGTCGCAACCGTGCTCGTAAGCGACAACATAAGTGCGAGCGCGGCAAAAGCGCTTACTACCCGCCCCTTCTTAGAATCGTCCCAGCTCACCGCATAGGCGATCCTCATAGAGTTCCTCCATCCTTCGGCGTTCACGAGCCTTTACGCATTTCTGTTACCTACCTCTGTAGATTCGGCCTAGTGGGTGGTCTGGCTGAATAGTCATTTCGAACCATTTCTGGGGCGTAGGGATAGTTGCCTAAGGGCGCCGGGTCGCCTCTCATGTCCGTTTCGCCCTACTCTCGACGGGTGGAACTACCGAACCGGCGTCAGAGCCTTCAAGGAGAGACCTACGAAGGGGAGCGCCTCCGACTTTCCTTCTCGATCGCGAAGAAGCTCTACGTATGTCCGGGTTGTCGGGAGCCGATCGGCATCGGTGCCTCTCACACCTTCGTGGCCTATCTGGACGCCGACCCGCCCTGGGATCACGAGCACTGGCACACCGGGTGCGCACGCCAAAGGTTGATCAGGTCCCTCGCGGATTCCTGGCCGGTTCCCGCCCCGAAGGCCCCGCGCCCTCCCCGCCGGGGGCGACGCCGCTAGTCGCTGGGGGACGCAGTGCCGGTGCCAACGGGAGACGGAACCTTGCCGAGTTGCAGGTAGATCGACACCGCCTCGTCGCAGCCGGGGTTACGGGCCTGGACGGCCACGAAGTCCCCGTCGGTCCGGTCCCTCGCGTAGATCTCCATCTCGAACCCCTCGTTCTCAGAGCCGATCAGCTCGTAAGGGGGGGCGCTCAGCACCTCCAGATAGGCCTGGTAAGCCCGGTCCACGCTCATGGGGACGTTCAGCGCGACGACCAGCAGGCCGTCGATGCGCTCGATGCTTCGCACCTGGGAGCGATCATCGACGAGGAGATCGTCGGGGACCCTCGAGAGGTTGACCCGGTCGCTCGGAGAGGGAAGCCGACAGGAGGCCGGGAAGAGCTCCGGCTTCTCCTCCGCACCCCCGCCACAAGCGGGAAGCAGAGTAACCAGCACGGCGGCGAGCAGAACGATCCTTGGCATCTGGCGTGGGTTCCGATCGAGCGTCTATCCGGTTGGGAACGATAGTGGGCGG
>JBKHYB010000353.1:0-2060 GCA_046565725.1 Actinomycetota bacterium | reverse complement strand
AGACGGAAGAGGTCCGGGCCAGGTACGTGATCTGTGCCGAGGGGGCCGCGACCAAGTTTGGCCGCACGCTAGGTCGCAGGCGTGACGAGTCCTACCCGATGGGTCTGGCGATCCGTCAGTACTTCCGGTCCCCGATGGAGTCCTCCGGTTGGTTCGAGGCATTCCTCAACGTTCGCTCGCGAAGCAACGACGCGATCCCCGCTTACGGGTGGGTGTTTCCGGTCGGCGACGGCACCGTCAATGCGGGCGTCGGCCTGCTTTCCACCTACGGCAAGTGGCGAGACGTCAATCTCCACGACCTACAGGCGGACTTCGTAGCCTCCCTGCCCAAGGACTGGGAGATCAACGCGGACACGGTCTGTAGCAAGCCGAGGGCAGGGCGGCTGTTCATGGGCGGAAGTGTGTATCCCCCAGTGGGCCCGGGATTCGTGATGACCGGCGACGCGGCGGGCTACATCAATCCGTGCAACGGCGAGGGGATCGCCTACGGGTACGAGACCGGCCGCATGGCTGCGCGCCACATCGACGACGCCTTGCGTGGTCCGACCCCCGACACGCTCAACACCTACCTCGAGGACCTCGAGCAGACCTACGGGCCCTACTATCGGTTGGGTCGCCGCTTCGTGAAGGTGATCGGACATCCGGTGCTGATGGAGAAGCTCGTCTCGATCGGGATGCATTCGGAGAAGCTGATGAATTTCACGCTCACGTTCCTCGGCAACCTCGAGGACTCGAAGGGGAAGACCTACGACCAGTTGGCCGTGAAGTTCCTGAAGAAGCTAGCGGAGGTCAAGCCATGACGCTGCCCGCATATCTGCCGATCCTGTTCTTGATGATCCTCGCCACGATCTTCGCGGGAGCGTCTATCTTCGTCGCGTCGAAACTGTCGCCCCGCAGATGGACCGCCGCGAAGCTCTCCCCTTACGAGTGCGGGATCACTCCGGAGAAGGAAGAGGCGTCGATCGGGCAGGAGCGTTTCCCCGTGAAGTTCTATCTGGTGGCGATGCTGTTCATCGTCTTCGACATCGAGACGGCCTTCATGTATCCGTGGGCGGTCGCATACGACGAGCTGAAGCTGTTCGGCCTTATCGAGATGGGCGTCTTCATCGCCATCTTGTTCGCGGCGTACGTCTACGTCTGGAAGCGGGGTGCACTCGAATGGGCGGAGTAAGCGACACCCTCGGCGCGAACTTCGTAACCACGCAGCTCGACAAGCTGGTCAACTGGGCCCGCAAGTCTTCGTTGTGGCCGATGACCTTCGGTCTCGCCTGCTGCGCGATCGAGATGATGGCAACCACCATGCCTCGCCACGACCTGGCCCGCTTCGGCATGGAGGCTTTCCGCGCTTCGCCCCGGCAATCGGATCTGATGATCGTGGCCGGGCGGGTCAGCCAGAAGATGGCGCCGATCCTGCGCCACGTCTACGACCAGATGACCGAACCCAAGTGGGTCATCTCGATGGGTGCGTGCGCCTCGACCTCCGGTGTCTTCAACAACTACGCACTCGTCCAGGGTGTGGATCAGATCGTTCCCGTCGATATCTACGTTCCGGGATGTCCGCCACGGCCCGAGATGTTGATGGACGGGATCATGTTGCTCCACGACCGCATCCAGCGGGGTGAATACACCGCCGGACGCGTGAAGGACGAGGTGTGGACACCTTCCGAGTTCACCACCGAGCTCACTCCGGGGAGGGCATGAACTCCGTCGAGCTGCGTCCCGGTGAATGGCTAGACCGCGCCCGCGCCCTGAAGGACGAGGGCTGGTGGCTCGCCGACCTCTGTGGGGTCGATCGGTTGCATCTCGGTTTCGAGGACCGGTTCGGGATCGCCGTTCAGTTGCTGCATCGCGAGCGCAAGGAGCGCCAGACCCTTCATGTGGCCGCGGAGGGAGAGCCTCCCACGGTGCCCTCGGTGACCTCGGTGTGGTCCGGCGCGGCCAACATGGAGCGCGAGGCCTTCGACCTGGTAGGGGTCGTCTTCGAGGGGCACCCCAACCTCACGCGCATCCTCTTGCCGGATGAATGGGAAGGCCATCCTTTGCGCAAGGACTACGGGGTC
>JBKHYB010000352.1:0-2093 GCA_046565725.1 Actinomycetota bacterium | reverse complement strand
TCTGCGACCGACAGCCGCAATTACCGGTCCGTCAACAAGACGTCGTCGGATAGACCCGTCCTCAACACTGCTCCACGGGTCGGCGGGGTTTCCATGTCGCCGGCTCAGCCTCACTCGAACTCGATGGTCAGCGCCCAACTGTCCGGCGTCGTCGATCCCGACGGGAACGTGCGAGCAGAGGGCTACCAGTGGTTCAAGAACGGGGTTGCCATACCCGGAGCAACGCATCGGACCATCGACCTGAGCGCTACCGGCATGGGGGATGCCAACGACACCCTGCAGGTGTCGGCGTACGTGAAGGATGCCTTCACTCAGTCGAACACCGTTGCCTCCAGTGTGGTGACGATTGCGGCGGCTCCGGCCCCCGCGCAGACGCAGACACCTGCTCCTACGCAGACGACCCCTGCGCCATCGCAGACGCAGACACCGACCCCTCGTCCGACCACAACTCCTACTGCAACACCTTCGGCTTCGCCGAGCCCGACCCCGAGCAGTACGCCGAGTGCCACGCCCACGCCTTCCCCGTCGCCGAGCGTCGAGGGCAAGACCGTGAGCCGGTCGTGGACGGTGCTCTCGATCGAGAAGAACAACGGCGGGCTGCGCGGTGATGTACTCGCCGCCGATAACGTGTGTTCGGACAACCGTGAGGTCACCATCCGGAAGGTGCGTGACGGGGCAGACCGGGTGGTCGGCAGGGACTTCAGCAACTCCCGCGGCGTATGGACCTTCGATCCTCGGCTGCGGCCCGGCAAGTACTACGCAACGGTGCGGGCGGTCGAGATCGAGATCGACGAGTACACCGGCGTTGCTTGTGATGCGGCACGGACCCGAGCGGTGAAGGTCCGGCGCATGGACCGCCGCTGGATGTGACCCTCTAGAGCCGATGTTCTGAAGGGGCGCCTCTTTCGGGAGGCGCCCCTTTATCGTTGCGGCATGCACGTCATCGGGACCGCCGGACATGTCGACCACGGCAAGTCCACCCTCGTCCAGAGATTGACCGGCATCGATCCGGATCGGTTCGCCGAGGAGAAACGTCGCGGCCTGACGATCGACCTCGGGTTCGCCTGGTTCGCCCTCCCTTCCGGTCGAGAAGTTGGGGTTGTGGACGTTCCCGGACACGAGCGGTTCATCGCCAACATGCTCGCCGGTGCCGGAGGGATAACCGTCTGCCTGTTCGTGGTCGCCGCCAACGAGGGATGGAAACCGCAGAGTGCCGAGCACCTGACCATCATCGATCTGCTGGGGATCGAGCACGGGGTAGTGGCCCTAACCAAGTCGGACACCGTCGATGACGAGACGCTTGAGATGGCTCGGTTGGAGGTCGAAGAGAAGCTGTCGGTGTCGTCGCTTGGGGGGGCCGCGATCGTGCCGTGTTCTGCCGTCACGGGGACGGGACTAGACGAACTCGTTTCGGCTCTGGATCGCGCTCTGGCGGAGGCGCCGGCTCCCGCGGACGTCGGACGCCCGAGGTTGTGGGTCGATCGGGTCTTCACGATCGCGGGGGCGGGGACCGTGGTGACCGGCACCTCGGCCGGGGGAACGTTCGCCACCGGTGAGGAGGTCGAGATCGCGCCCGAGGGCCGGCGGGCTCGCATCCGCAAGATCCAGTCGCACAAGAAGGAACTCCCATCGGTAGGTCCGGGGAACCGAACGGCCCTCAACCTGGCGGGACTCGAAAGGCAGGGAGCCGAGCGGGGCGACGCCATCGTCCGGGCCGGCGCATGGCGGCCGACCCAAGAGTTCGATGCGTTGGTGACGGTGGCGGGCAGCGACCTGCTCGGGGTCGAGCATGAGTTGACGGACAAAGGTGCTCACCTGCTGCACGTCGGTTCGGCGGAGACCCCGGTGCGGATCGCCCTGCTCGATCAAGAGAGATTGCGGTCCGGTGGAAGTGGGCTCGCTCGCTTGTACCTGCGCGATCCACTGCCTTTGGCGCGGGGCGATCGGTTCGTGCTGCGAGATGTCGGGCGCATGCTCACCTTCGGCGGGGGCCGGGTGCTCGATCCCTTGCCTCCACATGGACGACGGTCACTGCGCGACGAGGTGCTGCATGCGCTGGTGGGTGCAAGCGACCGGGAGACGCTGGCGATCCT
>JBKHYB010000351.1:0-2101 GCA_046565725.1 Actinomycetota bacterium | reverse complement strand
CGGCGGGCTGCGGCCTTACCCGGGCTACGAGACCAGGGCGACCTCGGGCGGAGCGGTCTCGGTCGTGATCGTCACCTCCGGCGGTTCGAACAGGGTGTTGTGGACGGTGCAGTGAGAGATCACCTTCTCGAAGCGCTCCCTCAGCTCGACCGGAACCCCCAGGGCCTCGACCCTGAGCGTGATCTGCTCGACCCGAGCCGGCTTATCGCCCATAACGAAACCGGCGCCGACCTCGATGTGCTCGGGCAGTTCGTGGCGGCGGAGGAACCTCCGGCCGTAGAAGGCGACGCAGGAGGCCAGGGAGGCCACGAACAGCTCGGTCGGAGTCGGCGCCAGGTCTAGGCCACCCACCTCGACGGGTTGGTCCACCTGCAGCTCGTGGCCGCGGGCGTAGATGCGGAAGCGGTCGCCTCCGGCATGAATGACGATGATGTCGCTCATCAAAGGTCCTTTCGTTGGTTCACCCGGTCCAGGCTTGCCCCTCAGCGGAAGAGGGACAAGGGCCGAAAGACCCGGCGCGCGAGGGCCTCGGGGCGGTTTCCGGGGCGGCAAGTTCTCGGAAACGAACCCGGCTCTTTCTTTAGGGGGCGGGAAACGGGATAGAACATGCGGGTGGATATCGATCAATTCCTCCAGCCGAAGATCCTGATCGTCTCGGGCAAGGGCGGGGTCGGGAAGACCACGGTCTCCGCGGCCCTTGCGTTGGTCGCCGCTCGAGCCGGTCGCCGGGTCTGCATCGCCGAGGTCGACAGGAAGGGGACCCTTCCGAAACTGTTCGGGGGGGCCGAACTGACCTACGAGCCGCGCGAGATGGCCAGTGGCGTTTACGGGATGAACATCGTGCCCGACGAAGCGCTCGCCGAATACCTCGACGTCCAGTACCACATGAAGCGGATCAGCCGGGTGTTCGCCTCGAGCCACTTCGTCGACTACATCACGGCAACGGCGCCGGGGCTCAAGGACATCTTGGTGCTGGGGAAGATCTGGTACCTCGAACAGGGCCGGACCGGGGGGAACTTCGACACGATCATCGTGGATGCGCCGGCTGCCGGACACATGCTGACCTTCCTCAGCGCGCCGATGGGTCTGAGCGATGCGGTTCGGGTCGGGCCGGTGCAGCGTCAAGCCGAGTGGCTCGTTCATATGCTGCAGGATCCGAAGAGATCGCGGGTCCACCTCGTCACGCTGGCCGAAGAGATGCCGATAAGCGAAACGATCGAGACCGCGACGGCGCTCGAGGATCATGTGAGGGTCGATACCGGTGCGATCTTCGCCAACGCCGTCTATCCCGAGCACCTGACGGGTGCGGATGAAGAGGCCTTGGATTCGGTCATGGCGGACGGCAAGGCCGACGAGCTGTGCAACGCCGCCGATCCGGTGGGACTCAAGCTCGACAAGGACGATCTTGAAGCTCTTGTCGGTTACGGACGGTTCATCATGGCTCGCCGAGCTATCCAGATGAAGCACCTGAGGGCTCTCAAGAAAGCGGTGAACGATCCGGTCGTCGAGCTGCCCTTCCTGTTCACCGCGGGGCTGGCTCTCCCGGGGGTCGAGCAGCTCGCCGACTCCATCGAAGAGGGGGTCGCGAAGCTGTGAATCCGATCGAAGAATTGATCGAACACAAAGAGATCATCGTCTGCGCGGGCTCCGGCGGGGTCGGGAAGACGACGACCTCGGCAGCGATCGCGCTGCAAGCTGCCCTCTCCGGCAAGAAGGCGGTCGTGCTGACGATCGACCCTGCTAAACGACTCGCATCGAGTCTGGGCTTGAAGGAACTGAGTAACGAACCCACGAAGGTGAACGCTCGGAAGTTCACCGCCGCCGGCCTCAAGCCCAAGGGCGAGCTGTGGGCGATGATGCTCGACACCAAGTCCACCTTCGACAAGGTCGTGATGCAGTACGCGCGGACCGAGGAGCAGGCGACGAAGATCCTGAACAACCGCTTCTACCGAAACATCTCGGGAACGCTGTCGGGGACCCAGGAATACATGGCGATGGAGAAGCTCTACGAGCTGTACTCCGAGGGCGACTACGACCTGATCGTCATCGACACCCCACCCACCCGGAACGCCCTGGACTTCCTCGATGCCCCCAAGCGGAT
>JBKHYB010000350.1:0-2108 GCA_046565725.1 Actinomycetota bacterium | reverse complement strand
GTGACGATCAGCGCAAGGATGATCCCGGCGTGGATCCGGTACCCCTCCCCTAAAAGGTGTGGGAGCCGAGCGCCCTCTCCCACGGCCTTGGATATGGGGTCCGTACGGCCCGTCCGCCGGAAGGTTTCGGTCTTGAGCAGGTAGTCGACGGTCCGGTAAGCGATGTAGTTGAGCATGATCGTGACGATCACCTCATGCGCCCCGGTCTTCGCCTTCAGCAATCCCGGGATGAAACCCCACAGGGCCCCGCCAGCGAACCCGCCTAGGATCGCGAAGGGCAAGAGCACGACGGCAGGCAGGTCGTTGAAGGTGAATCCGACGAACGCTGCCGATATCGCCCCGATGAGGAGTTGGCCTTCGGCTCCGATGTTCAGTAGTCCGGCTTTCAACCCGATCGCCACGGCGAGGCCGGCGAAGATCAGGGGAGTTGCCGCCACGATCGTTTCACTGATGGCTCTCGGGCTTCCAAGTGAACCCTTGAAGAGGGCGTAGTAGGCGTCATAGACGAGGTCCCAAGACACCTGCAAGGCGCGGCCCGGGTTACGACCGAAGGACGCCCACGCACGCAAGGTTTCGGGATCGGAGAAGACCATCACGATCCCACCGACGAACAGCCCGACCAAGAGCGCGAGCGCGGGCACGATGACGGACTTCACCAGCGGCGATGCCTGTCGAACCGGCTTCCGAACGTCCCCGGTCTGCTCCTCTTTGGTCACCGTCTCGGTCATGACCCGTCCACCTTCGCGCCGGCCATCAGGAGGCCACACTTCTCGCGCGTAGCATCGGCACGGTCGATCACATCGACGATGTGGCCCTGATACATGACCGCGATGCGGTCTCCGAGGGCCAGCACCTCATCCAACTCCGACGAAACGATGATCACGCCGACGCCTTCGTCGCGCTTGGCAACCAACTGTTCGTGGATGTACTGGATCGAACCCACATCCAAGCCGCGGGTCGGCTGTGCGGCGATCAGGAGCTTCTCGGCCTGCGAGAACTCGCGCGCGACGATCACCTTCTGCTGATTGCCTCCAGAAAGGTTGCTCACGGGTACATCGATCGATGGCGTGCGCACGTCGTATTCCTTCACGAGACGTTCCGCCTTCTTGTTGACCTCTTCGCGGTTGACCTTGATGCCGGAGGCATAGGGTTTCTCGTCGTAACTGTTCAACACGAGGTTGTCCTTGATCGGGAACGACCCGACCACCCCATGTTTCTGTCTGTCTTCTGGCACGTGGGCCGCGCCGTGGTGGAACATGTCCTCCGGCGAATGACCGGTTACGTCTCGGCCCTCGAGCACCACACGTCCCGAAACGGGTTTGCGCATCCCCGTTATGGCCTCTACCAATTCGGTTTGGCCGTTGCCCTGGACGCCGGCGATCGCAAGTATCTCGCCGGCGCGGACCTCGAAGGATGCTCCGTCTACTGCGACGTGCCCGCGGTCGTCCGCCACGACAAGGTCTTCTACCTGAAGCACGGCATCTCTGGGGGTGGGCGGACCCTTCTCGACCTCGAGTTTCACGTCACGTCCCACCATCATCGAGGCCAGCTGTTGTTCGTTCGTTTCGGAAGGAGTGGTCGTGCCGACGACCTCTCCCCGCCTGAGCACAGTGATCTTGTCGGAGACCGCGAGGACCTCCTTGAGTTTGTGCGAGATGAAAACGATGGCGCGCCCGGCCTCTTTCAGGGTGCCGATCACCCGAAAGAGGTCCTCGATCTCCTGAGGCGTCAGGACGGCTGTGGGTTCGTCGAGGATCAACAGGTCGGCGTCCCTATACAGGGCCTTCAGGATCTCGACGCGCTGCTGCACGCCGACCGGTAGATCTTCGACCATCGCGTCGGGGTCGACCTCCAGACCGTACTTCTTGCTGAGTTGCAGGAGTCTCTTCCGGGCCGCATCCCTATCGAGCAGTCCCGCTTGGCGCGTCGGTTCAACACCGAGCATCACGTTCTCCGTCACGGTGAAGACGGGAACCAGCATGAAGTGCTGATGGACCATCCCGATGCCCGCAGCGATCGCATCATTGGGTCCATCAAAGTGCACGGGCTTGTCGTCGATGAGGATGTCACCCTCGGTCGCGGAGTAGAGGCCGAAGAGCACGTTCATC
>JBKHYB010000349.1:0-2109 GCA_046565725.1 Actinomycetota bacterium | reverse complement strand
CCTGTTGAACCTTGAGGTCTTCAGCTTCGGTAGACACGGATGCGGGCACTCCTTAGATCGTCGGGGGTCGGAGACGTCCCGGTCGACGTCTGGACACATCCCCGATGCTATCAGTTAGGTCTACCTAACCATAGCCACAGGGATATCCCCGGACGCCTCCTCACAAGGTGCAAACCGGCCCTTGGGGACAGAGATTCCCGCTAGAAGGGAAGCAGAACGACCTCGAAACACTCGACGTGGAAGTAGCGCCGAAGCTGCGGGTCCACGTAGCTGTCAACCTTGATCGTCTCCTCGGTCCGATCCACGAAGATCGCCTTCGTCCCAGCGATCCGATAGCGGCGCTCGATCAAGCGCCAGCGGGTGTTCTGCGGGTCCTGAGCCTCGGTCCGAAGCAGGGTGATGCCACCGGGTTCGCAGCGAGCTCCCTCCCCCAGCCTGGAGATGCCGCCGTAGTTGATCGCCATGGGTTCCCCATCGAGGGTCAACGGGACGAGCGACATCCCATCGTTGATGAAGAGGTTCAGTCGCGCCCAAGGAGCACCGTGGCTCGCGTAGTCGGTGACCTTGACGAACCATTCCGAGATCCCATCGCCTTCGAGATCGACGGCCCCTGCTGCCCTGGGGTAGTCGAGCCCGGCGTCCAAGCGCTGGTCGATGTCTCCCTCGGGAGAATCGAGATGCATCCGCCACGACGACGGCTCGCCTCGAGCATCCAGCGACGCGTAGACATAGAGCGTCTCGTCCCGGTTCGCAACCGACGAGACGCATCCGGATCCCGCAGGCAACAGGTCGACGCCGGCCGGCGGGCATCGGCCTCTGTTGACGAAGGTCCCGCCCGGACTCGCCGTGTTAAGGACCTGGTCCTGGGAGGGGCGCTCGGCGAGACGACCCTCATAGCAGGCGGTTACCGACAACAGCATCGCCGCTGCTACGGATGCCAGATACCGCAAGGCTTACCTACTGGGCGCGGACCGGGGATCTAACGGTGCGGGAGCGGCTTCGAAATCGACGTCGTCCTGTTCGCCCGCGTGGAAGCCGGGGCCCTCGCTGATGACCCTGAAGTTCTCGGCGTAGTCGAAACCGTGCGCTTCTCCCCTTCGCCGCGCGGACTGTCGCACCCACTCGGAGATCGCCTCCCGGTCCTCACCGACCTGGCTTACGTGACACAGAAGGGCTTCGACCTTGCGGTCCATCGTCGGGGTGATGTCGACACCGACGGGATACATCCCCGGCCCCGCGATCCACAACTCGCGCAAGCCTCTCCACGGATCGAGCCCCTCGTCCAGAAGCTCGGGAAAGATGCCGGGGGTGGTGCCGGCCGTCATGGAAACGTCGAGGCTCGCCTGACCGACCGCACGGTGATCGGGATGATTGATGAAGCGGTCCTCGATCGTGGGGGCAGGGTCCATCACCACGAAACGATGAGGCTTGAAGCGCCGGAAGACGCGCGCGATCTCTCTTCGTAGCTCGAGGTTGTACTCGACGTAGCCGTCGCAGGGTCCCAACCAGACGATCTCCTTCGCGCCCAGGACATCGGCCGCTGCCTCCGACTCGGCAACGCGCACGTCGTGGAGCCTCTTGCCCATCAGATCGCGATCCTGCGTGCCCGCCGTCCCATCGGTCGCGATGCAGAACGTAACGTCTGCCCCCTGATCGGCCCAGCGCGCCACGGTCCCGCCACAGCCGAACTCGATGTCGTCGGGGTGCGCCGCGACGACCAGGGCTCGCCAGCTACCCACGGGTGTTGAGGATCAGGATGTCCGTCGGGGTCTGGTGCGAGAGGCGATGTGGAACGTTGCCCAGCATGAACCGAGAAGTCCCGCTCATGCCGATGCTTCCCACGCAGATCAGGTCGAAGTCCTCATCCTTAGCGATCTGCAGCAAGCACTCCGCAGCGGATCCCTCGACCGACCGCAGTTCTGGATCGACCTCGAACTTGGCAGCGTGCTGAGCGGCTCGCTCCAGGACGTCCTCCGCCTGGGCCGCTCCCGCGATCCGCCACTGGTAGGCGGCGGGCGTTTCCCTCTGTTCGCGGGTCGCGTTCCACGCGCTGATCGCATCCGCTTGCGAACCCGCCCGGAGCTGCTCGAGTTCCTGCTCGCTCGGCGA
>JBKHYB010000348.1:0-2136 GCA_046565725.1 Actinomycetota bacterium | reverse complement strand
GACTGCATCCCACCGGGGAAGACAGCGGGAGTTTCGCCTTCGTATCCGCTGCGGAACCAGCGCCCTAGATCCTTCTCTTTCTTCCCCGGCTCGAAAGACATCAAGGCGAACTCATGAGACTTAGAGCCTTCATTGACGAGGTCGATCGTGTAGGTGCCCGCCTCTATCTGAGGAACCTCAAAGCCATCATCAGATGCAGTTATCACGAGGTCTGGTTCCGGCAACTCCGCATCAGACCCCCCGACCACCTCGAAGACCTTCACCATCCCCTCCATGGCGTGAGGCGCGCCTTCGGGTGTCGGCAGGAAGCAAAGGAAGGCATAGGTTCCCTCAGCCAAGTCGCGGGTCATCGACGTTTCGAGGCCGGGGCTCACTACAGGGATCCCGGCCATGTCCTCGGCCCAGTCGGGGAACCCACCCTTCTCGAGGGCGGCCTCGATGTCCTGCAGACCCCTGCTCTCCTCGAGCGCCACGAATCCCATCTCGTGTGGCTGTGAACCGACATTCGTGACACCGAAGGTCACTACCCCGCCCGGTACCTCATCGGGCATCTCGAACGAGTATTCGGTGAGTCCTACCTCTACGACGTTGTTCTGCTCCCTATCTCCGGTTGCGGCGGTATCGCTCCCCACATCATCGTCTCCCCCACACGCGGCGATCAGTGTCAGGGACGCCAGCAGCAACGCAGCCAACCTCATCGTCTTCTCCTCGGCAGCTTCGGACAGAGCGGAGGGCGCACCGGGAAGATCCATCGCGCGCCTCACCCCCACCACTATAGGAAGATATCTTCCTATAGTTCAAGCATCTATCGCTGAAGACGGCCCAGCAGGCTCCGGACGAGGAACAACAGGGCCAGGGCGGCGACCACGAACCACCCGACGTAGATCGCGTTCCCGATGAACGTGTGGGTGCCGGTGGCGTGTTGGATGCTGGCCATCATCAGAAGAGCGACTGCTACACCGGCCATGCGCACGGGCAATCGCAGCCACACCGGCAAGAAGCCCCTTTCCCAACGCCACACCAGGTCGGCCCCGATGCCCCGAGCGAACCGCTTGAAGATCTCACTATCGCTCCACCCCACCCGCCGCTGTTCCCACACGTCGGAGGCAAGCTCAGCCCGACGATCGGCAGCTTCACTGCCGTCCAGTCCAAAGGTGTAGAGCCTGACCCAGGCCTCGAAGACGCCGGCCCCCAGCTTCCGGAAACTCACGTCGAGGTCTCCCCGCGCCACACCCAGTACTCCGAAGAAGTGGAAGTGCTCGATGACAACGCAGCCCTCCCGAGATCGGTGATGCGGTAAAGCCGGCGACGCGGCCGACCTTCTTGTTCTGCCAAGGACGGATCCTCCCACCTGGCCTCAAGAAGGCCCTCGCGCCGCAACCTATCGAGCGCCTTGTACAGGGTCCCGTGGCCGACAAGCTTGTTCGCCTCGTCTTGCGTGGCCAGACGTGTCGCCAAGGCGAACCCGTGCGTTTCACCACGCTCGGTCGCGGCGACCGCCAGGATGCGCTGTTCGATCGGCAGGAGTTGCCCGGGTTTCCGTCTCACGCAGACCAACCTATGACATCGAGAACGTGTCAAACAGGTGGGATACGCGGCCCTACAGGTGGTATACCTTGTAGTGCTATGCATTATGGCTCAAGGCATGGAGGGGTACGTGCACATCGATAAGGATCTGGTCGCTGCCTCGGCGACGCCGCTCGTTCTGGCGATCCTCTCCGAGGGCGAGAGCTACGGCTACGCGATCCTCAAGCGCGTGCGTGAGCTGTCGGACGGGGAACTCGAATGGACCGACGGCATGCTCTACCCGCTGCTCCACCGGCTCAGCCGCCTCGGTTACGTCACGACCGAATGGCGCACGCCGCCCGAGGGACGCCGTCGCCGCTACTACTCGATCACCAACGAGGGCCGCGCTGCCCTGGCCGAGCACCGACGGCAGTGGACGACCGTCACGCGTGCCCTCGATGGGGTGCTGCGAAGTGCCGGGCGCCTAACAACAGCGTCTGAGAGATTCGCGTGATGGAGCAGCTCGAATCGCAGATTGCCGAGTGGCGGGCCTTCGTAGCCGCGGCTCCCGCCCTGGATGGGCGTGACGTCGAAGAGCTGGAGAGCCATCTCCGGGAGCAGATCAACAAG
>JBKHYB010000347.1:0-2137 GCA_046565725.1 Actinomycetota bacterium | reverse complement strand
GACGTTGGAGCGCTGCGGCTTCTTGGTGAACCAGAGCGCGATGCCGGTGATGAGCACCGGTGTGAGCAGCACGCCCGCCGCCACCGCCAGACCGGTTCGGCGCATCCATCCCTCCGGGAACTAGAGAGCTCTCTCCCCGCGCGGTTCTCCGGACGGGCCCTCGTTCCTGCGGTCGGACCGGGTCGGGGCTAGAGAGGAGATAGTCGGATATAACCATCCAAGTCCTGACCCTTTGGGGTGACCCCGAATATCCCCCCATCTTGCTATCGGAATCGGGACTTTCCTCCTCTACCTTTCCTGGAAGAGAGGAAGACGACATGGGGAGGCTGGCTAGGTGGACACCGTTTCCGCGCAGGATCAGGACTGGCGTGCGTTTGGCTCGTGCGCGAGCTTCGACCCAGAGATCTTCTTCGCCGTGGGCGCACAGGAGCACCGGCAGGCCAAGAGCATCTGCGGTGACTGTCCGGTTCGCTCCCAGTGCCTCGCTTACGCGATGGAGGCCCCGGTCGATCACGGCATCTGGGGGGGCATGACGGAGAGGGAGCGCCGACGCCACCGACGCCTCGCTCAGAACGGCGATTGGCGGAGGGCTCTAGCTACCTGAGGTTCAGCGGAACGTCAGTTCCAAGATGTCGCACTCGTCGCGCCAGCGACGGGCGAGGTCCTCGGGCGTGCCCGGCGTGTTGAGCCGCTTCTCGGCAAGCTTCTCGGCGATCGTGTCCCATTCAGGGCCGTGAGGTATGACCCGGACATCGGCCGGAAGGTCTGCCACGCGAGCGTTCCCGTGTCCCTTCCACCTGATGATCACGTTGGCGCGCCGCAGTGAGCGAGCGTTGGGGACCGTCTGCTGACGTTCGCCCGAGACGATGTAGATCTTGTTGTCCTGGAAGATGAACCACACCGGCATCGTGCGCTCTTCGCCTTCGGAGTCCTGCCACCGCAACCAGACGATGGTCGACTTCTTGAGCGACTCCTGGATCGACTTGTCCAGGTCGCCTCCGATGTTGGCCGCCACATCGTGGGACTTGCCCCAAGGGACGTCGGGCGCCACCGAGCACTTCACGTCGGCCCACGTGAGGTCACACGGCGTCAAGGCGTACCAGGCGGTGAGGTTGAAGAACTCCTCGATCGCGACCTGCCAGTCACTCTGTTGCCGGTAGTAGGCCAGCTGGTACTGCCCATCGATGGCCCTCTCGTGGAAACAGAAGATCCACGACTGTCCCGTCGGAGAGATGTAGGCCTCGACCCAGTGCTTGGAGGGTTGATCGATATCGACGTGCAGACCGACCGAGGTCCCCGGGATCGTCGCCTGGAACGGCGTCCAGTAGACCTGCACCACGCGCCGGACCTCTTCCTCCCGCCGGATCTCCATCCGAGCCTTGGCTCCCTGCGTGGACCCGATCGCAACGCCCCTCCGCGCTAGCTCCGCCGCGACGGTTTCGAGGACCGAGTTGAGCTTGATGTCGAGTGAAGTTTGCGCGATAGCCATGGTGTCCTAAGAGAAGGGTGAGTGTTCCCAGGCATTCGCAAGCATGATGATCGCCGCCGGAGTGAATGCAGCAACCGTCAAGACGAGCTGCACATAGGCGAAGGTCTTCTGCTTCAGCGCCAGGGTTGGCCAGAAGTCGAACAGGATGATGCGGAGTCCGTTGAAGGCGTGGTAGACGACCGCTCCGATCAGCATCACCTCGAAGGGGGCGAACCACCACTGCTTGTAGAGGGAGACGGCCTCGTTGTAGGCCTCGGGCCCGAATCCGACGGCGAAGGTGTCCACGATGTGACCGATCAGGAAGGCCAGGATCCCGACGCCGGTGATGCGGTGCGCCACCCACGACCACTGCCCGATCCCACCGCGATAGATCGTGCCCTTCTTGCGGAGGCGCAACAGGTCGACGACCATGAACAGGGCGAACAGTCCGGCCCCCACGGTCAGGATGAAGACGAAACCTTCGATGAATTTCGCGGCGAGTTTAGGATCCATCGAGGCGAGATTCTAACCCGCCCCACCCCACCCGTTTCTTCGCCGAAATCTGGTCGCTATAGAACCCCATTCTTCGTCGAAATGTGGTTGCTATGGAGCCATTTCGACGCGTGGAAATCTCAGCCCGCCAGCAGTTGATCGGTGATCGCCACAAGG
>JBKHYB010000346.1:0-2142 GCA_046565725.1 Actinomycetota bacterium | reverse complement strand
AGCGACGGCTCCGATCCACGCCCACATGTGGCCGCGGCGCACCCCGAACCACACGAGGAACAGAGTGGCCAAGCCGGTTGCAGCTATGAAACCGGACACGGCGATGTGAAGGTGGCTGATGTAGTGATACAGCGACGGACTGAACGAAACGATCGCGTCCTTGCCTACGTTCACCTCGTTCGGACCGATACCCAGCTCGAGGAAACTGTCGGTGAAGTTCCTCACGAGGAACAAGACCGCGTAACCGATGAATCCGACGGCGGCGAGCGCCATCAGTCCCGATCCAAGCCTTAAGGCCGATTCCGATGAGGTTCCTTCTCGGAGCTGTGCACTTGCTGTTGCCATTTGTTTCCCCCCTTGTTCGGAGCGGGCGATGTACCCGCTCGGGTTCCCCACGTTGAACCGAAGAACTACCAACCACCCCCTTCCACGACTTCCTTCTGTACGGCTGAGGTGCCGATGTTCCGCTGCTTGATCGTGCGGAAATCGGTCGGGAGCGGAGGAAGATCGGAGAGTTGGAACCTGACGAACTCATCGCGATCCAGTGAAAGCGCACGGTTGCTACGCCGTTCGCGCCCGATCGTGGAGCTGGGCTTCCCGTCCATGCCCCGCCCACAGGTCGAGCCGGCATAGTGGCCGGGATACACCTCGGTCTCGGGCGGCAGTTCGAGTAGGCGAGCAAGCGAGTCGTGCAGCTGCAACGCCCGTCGTTCAAGCTCGTCGTCTTCTACCTCGTCCAGGGATAGATCGACCCGGCCCACGTCTCCAACAAACAAGGTGTCGCCGGTCAATACGAACCAGCGGTCGACGAGGAGACAGACGTGATCTGGGGTATGTCCGGGAGTGTGGAGGACCTCGATGCGTCGGTTGCCGACCTCGATGACGTCTCCATCCTTCAATGGTTCGAAGGGGAACGCGACGGCAGCCGCATCACCCATCCGCAACGTTGCTCCCGTCGTCTCGGCGATCTCACGGGCTGCGGATAGATGATCGGCATGGACGTGGGTGTCGATGACATCGGTGATCTGAAGACCGAAGCGTCGGGCCTCCAGTTCGTAGTGGACCGGGCCCACCTGAGGATCCACCACCGCTGCTACCCCAAGGGTCGGACACCCTATGAGGTAAGAGGTACACGACCTCGCCTCGTTGAGATACTGCCGGAAGATCATCGACCTTGCCCCCTTCCATGCGCTACGTAGGGATACTCGCTCCTCAGGGCTAAGTTGTCAAGTGTTCACTTGAATAGTAGATTCAAGCGATGGAGACCGTCACCCAGCGCGGGATCAAGAACAACCTCAGACAGTTCACCCTCCTGATCGCGATGAACGCTCTAGTGGGCGCCCTTGTGGGCCAAGAGCGCACGTTGATCCCCCTGCTCGCGGAGCACGAGTTCGCGGTCTCTTCGAGTCTCGCTACCTCACTCTTCCTCGTGACCTTCGGGCTGGCTAAGGCCCCGAGCAACCTGCTGGCGGGACTCTTGGCAGAGCGTTACGGCCCCCGCAGGGTCCAGATCTGGGGGTGGATCTTCGGCATACCCGTCCCCTTGATGCTGATGTTCGGGCCTTCGTGGGGCTGGGTGATCGCGGCCAACCTTCTTCTCGGCATCAACCAAGGGCTCACCTGGTCCACGACGGTCCTGATGAAGATCCAGTTGGCCGCCGATCATGAGCGGGGAAAAGCCGTGGGACTTAACGAATTCGCCGGCTATAGCGCCGTCGGTCTGTCCGCTCTGCTCTCCGGGTTGATCGCGGACAAGATGGGGATCCGTCCGGCACCCTTCGTACTCGGGATGGTAGTCGTGCTGGCAGGGGTGGTCTTCAGCGGAAGATGGCTCCGGGACAGCCATCGGGTGACCGTGCGCCACCCTCACCTCGAACTGCGGGCGATAAGAGGGAATCCGGTCCTTCGGATCTGCTCCCGAACCGGTCTGGTCAACAACGCCAACGATGCGTTCGTCTGGGCACTCATGCCGGTCCTGCTGGCACGGGCCGGGATGGCAACGGGCCAGATAGCGGTCGTGGCCGCTGCCTATCCCATCGCTTGGGGAGTCCTGCAACTCGCCACCGGAACGATGTCCGACCGCCTCGGGAGGAAGGGGCCGATCGCCGGCGGGATGCTGCTGCAGGCGGTCGCTCTCGTCGG
>JBKHYB010000345.1:0-2162 GCA_046565725.1 Actinomycetota bacterium | reverse complement strand
GGTCGAGCTGGATCGATGGCCGCCGGGCGACCGCCATTTCATCCGATCCCCGCATCTCACCCCTCCATCGCGTATCTCCGGATAGCACCAGTCCTACCGCATCGCTCTCCATAGGTGCGCCAGACCGATATAGAGGACGGAAAGGATCCCGCCGGGAGAGCCGCGGCGAAGATGTAGTCGTGGCCTGCGAACCGGCCATCGAATCGCCTTAACGCCGTGGTTGCGAGGTCATCGTCCGACCGCGCAGGCCTTTCGTTCGATGAACGGGATTTCTGGTTCTCCTTAGATCTTTGTAGCTATCACGGATAGCCCCCGAAACCCCTGTCGCGACCAGAGCCGCCCGTGTTTGCATCAGCGGGGCCGGAAGGCCTGTTGCGCCGGAAGCAAAGGGGTAGGGATGACACCGCAGGGAACCGATCAGAAGCTCACGGCCGGAGCAGCCGCGCTGGCAGGTGTCGGCGCCATCGCCGCAGCACTCCTGAACTGGTACGAGATGTCCTCGGGAGCCGACAGCGAGATCATCTCGGGCCTCGAGTCGTCGGCAGGGATGGGCACCCTCGGCCTGGGCATCGTGATGCTCGTGTGTGCTGCGGTCCTCGCCCTCCGGGGCTCGGCCGCCGGGGGCAAGGCCTCCTCCGTGGTCCTGCTGATCGCCGCGGTCCTGGCGCTGTTCGCGTCCGGATACTCCGCCGCATCCCCAGGAGATGCGATCGCCAGCTTCGAATCTTCGGACGTCGCCGAGATCTATGGGATCTCCGACGAGGAGGCCGAGGTACTGATCAAGCAGGCGATCGCTGCCGGTGACCTCGAGGTATCGGCTCAGAGCGGGGCCATGCTGGCAGTCGGACCCAGCCTGCTCGGCGTGATCGCCGGCATCATGGGGATCAGGAGGTCCAAGCAGATCCGAGAGGCAGCCTCGGGTCCTGCGGTTGGGGCAACCTCTGCACCGGCAGGGAGTCCTTCGATCTGATGCATCGAGGCCGTGCGCGTCGACGCGGCCGGCCTTCTAGGCTTCGTCGATGCGCTTCGGACTCGCGGTTCCCAACTTCGCCGACTTCTCGGACGTCCGTCTGATCGAAGAGGTGGCGGCCGGCGCCGAGGCCTCGGGCTGGGACGGCTTCTTCTTGTGGGACCACATCGCTCGGTCCTCGGCGTGGGGGCCGGGGCTGGCTTTCGCCGATGTCACGGTCGCGCTGAGTGCGGTCGCGCTGGCCACGGAGACGATCACGTTCGGCACACTCGTGACACCGGTGCCGCGCAGGCGACCCCACAAGCTGGCGCGTGAGTTCGCGACGCTCGATCGTCTCTCCGGGGGCCGAGCGGTCCTGGGAGTGGGGATCGGATCGCCGGCTGAGGACGAGTTCACCGCCTTCGGCGAGGTCGACGATGCACGCACGCGCGGCGACATCCTCGACGAATCTCTCGGAGCGATCCAACGGCTATGGAGCGGCGAACCGGTCGACTTCGATGGCAAGCACGTAACGATCCACACGCCGCCGTTCCTTCCTTCGCCCGTTCAGAGACCTCGCATCCCGATCTGGGCGGCCGCTCGGTGGCCCAGCAAGGGTCGGACGCTCCGACGAGCTCGCGCTCTGGACGGCATCGTTCCGATCCCGGCGGACCCCTCGGGCGAGGCGCGTTTGGAGCCATCGGACGTTGCCCATGTCCGGCATGCCGTCGGAGAAGACCTCGAGATAGTCGTGACCGGCGAGCGGTTGGGTGACCCCACCGAGCTCGAGCGAGCCGGTGCCACCTGGTACGTGATCGCCGCTACCCAAAGAGAGAAAGCGCTGGCAGCAGCCCGCTCCGGACCATCATCTTCCTAACAAGAACTCGGTCGATATACGACACATCGCCCGTCGGTGGACGAGGCTCGGACGGTGTAGACATGGTGCATGGTCAAGCAACCCCGGAAGATCGCAGACGGCGTCTGGCTGTGCGTCGGCGGCATACCGCCTCGGATGAACGTCTATCTGATCGAGGACGAGGGCGGCGGCGTGACGATGTTCGATTCCGGGATCGCCGAGATGGCCAAAGGCCTGAAGCGGATCACCTCTCAGATGGGAGGGCTGAATCGGATCGTGCTGGGTCACGGACACGTCGACCACCGCGGCGCGGCCCCCGCCTTGGGTGCACCCGTTCTGTGTCACGCCGACGACGTT
>JBKHYB010000344.1:0-2167 GCA_046565725.1 Actinomycetota bacterium | reverse complement strand
TCACACCGTTGGCTCCCTCGTCTATGAGGTCGGCGACCTCCTCTCGGACCTGTTTCCCCGCGTTGCGCGCGAAACCGAAGAGCCGGATGTAACCGAGACCTTCCTTCGTGACCCGAGCCTGGAGGTTGGGAAGGTCGATCTGCGCCCTCTCGATGTCGAAGCTAAGGCTGCGCGACCCCCGCCGCACCCCGATCGTCACCTCGGTTCCGGCAGGCCCTTTGATCATCGCGACGGCTTCGTCGGTCGTGGCGCCACTCACCTTGCGTCCGTCGACAGACGAGATCACGTCTCCGCTACGGAGCCCCGCGTCGAGAGCCGGGGTAGAGGGAAGGACCGAGACAACGATCAGCTCGTCGCCCTTCTTCTTCAGCCACACCCCGATCCCCGAGAACTTGCCGGTGGTCAGTTCCTGGAAGGATCGGTAACCGGAGGGTGAGTAGAAGAACGCGTAGGGGTCGTTCTCCTTCTTGAGGGTTTCGATCATCCCCCGGATCGCGCCGCGCGCCAGAGCCGACTCGTCCGGTTGGCTGACCGACTCGGCAAGGATCCGGTCGTAGGCCTCCTGGATAAGGTCCGAGCCCTCGACCGCTTCTAGCGTCTGGATCGTCGGTGAGCCGTCACGGCGTCCGGTTGCGTAGCCCACGGAGAACAGGGCGAAAGCCGCCACACAGGCGGCCAAGCCGAACATCACGTAACGCTGCCATCGTTCCACGGCTACAGGCTATCCGGGCTGCTACTGAAGGTAGGGCATGGGGTCCACCGGACCGCCATTGACCCGAACCTCGAAGTGGAGGTGGGGGCCGGTGCAATATCCGGTGCAACCCACCGCCCCGATGGTCGTGCCCTTCTGGACGGTAGCGCCCTGCGAGACACTCTGGGCGGAGAGGTGGTTGTAGGTCGTGGCGAGCCCGCCGCCGTGGTCGATGATGATCACGTTGCCGTACCCACTCATGGTGCCGGAGTAGGTGACCGTTCCGGTATCGGCAGCGAACACGGGGGCCCCATAGCCGGCTCCGATGTCGATGCCGGTGTGCATGCGCTGGTCGCCGAAGATCGGATGGGTCCGATACCCGTAGCCGGACGTGACGGGGCCGTTGGCGGGCCAGACGAACTGTCCTCCGGCCACCGGCGAGCCGCCGGTCGAGGTCGACGAAGCGATGATCGACTGGATCCGTTCGGACTCCTCCTCCAGCTGATCCTGAAGGGCGTCGTAATAAGCCCGCTTGGCCTCGACCTCGCCCAGGAGGCTCTCTTTCTCCGATAGCAAGGCCTCGCGCTGGGCCAGAACGGCCGCCTGCTGAGCGCGCACCTGGGCGATCGCTGCACGATCCTCTTCCAGTTCACGCTTGGCTTCGGTGATCTCTTGCTGCTTCTCGAGGATCACCTCTCGACGCATATCGGTCTGATCGCGGAGCAGAGTGATCTGATCGATCAGCTCGGTGTCCGAATCGAGAGCCGCTTCCCAGTACGCGATCTTGTCGGCGAGGTCAGAGAAGGACGAGGAGTCGAGGATGGTTTCTATATAGGCGCCGGGACCGGATTTGTAGGCCTCGACCGCTCGGGCCGTGAACTGCTCCTGAGTGATGTCGAGTTCGGCAAGCACGTCCTGCAGGTCGTCGGTGAGGACCGCCACCTTCTGCTGGGCTCGGGTGAGCTGGGTCTTCAGGGTGTCGATGCGGCCGCTGAGGGCCGAAAGCTCGGCGTCGAGCTCGTCCACCTTGGACTCGACCTTCGATCGCTTCGCGTCGATCGTCTTGATGCGGGACAGCAACCCCTGTCGCTGCTCGGCGTAGTACGCCTCCTGGGCTGCAGCTTTCTCCTTCTTGCGCTCGATGTCTTCGAGCTTGCTGCGGGGGTCGGCCGAGGCGGGGAAGGCGACCGAAAGCAGACCCGCGAGAACCAGGGCGAGCGCGAACGGCGCACGGGCATCGAGCCGGCGGAGCCTAGCCATCCCTGGCATCTTAGTTAACAATCTCAACAACAGCAACAATAGCCCCAAGCCTCATTGGTTTCCGCCCCCTTTGTCTCTTTCGACGCGGATACCTCAGGCCTTTAGCCTCCCCCACTTCCGGTCACGGCGCCGGATCTTCAGATGCGGGCGGGGAGATACCCAGCTGGGGTTAGACCTCGAGGAATCGACGCAGGGCGAGGCCGGAGCCGACCAGCC
>JBKHYB010000343.1:0-2169 GCA_046565725.1 Actinomycetota bacterium | reverse complement strand
CGGCGGGATGCTCCGGGTGATCGGCATGGACCCGGTCACGCAGTCGTCGGCGATCAAGGCCCGCATCGGGGTCGTACCGCAGATGGACAACTTAGACATCGAGCTGACGGTGCGCGAGAACCTCCAGATGTACGCCCGTTACTTCGACATCCCTCGGGCCATCGCGGAGCAGAGGGTCGCCGAGCTGATCGAGTTCGTGCAGCTCGGCGACAAGGTCGACAGCAAGGTCGAACCTCTGTCGGGCGGGATGAAGAGGCGTCTGACGATAGCCCGGGCCCTGATCAACGAGCCCGAACTCATGCTGTTGGACGAGCCGACCACGGGGCTCGACCCCCAGGCTCGGCATCTGGTGTGGGATCGCCTCTACCGTTTGAAGCAGCGTGGGGTCACGCTGGTGATCACCACGCACTACATGGACGAGGCCGAGCAGCTGTGCGATCGCCTCGTGGTCATGGATAAGGCACGCATCGTCGCCGAAGGCTCACCGCGGGAACTGATCGAACGCCACAGCACCCGCGAGGTTTTGGAGCTGCGTCTCAGCGACGGCGAGCGCGCCAAGCTGGACGGTGCCCTCGACGGCCTGGTCGAGAAGGTCGAATCGCTTCCGGACCGGGTTCTGCTCTACACCCATAACGGCGACGAGACCCTCACCCACATCCACGGGCGGGGTGTCGTCACCGAGAGCGCTCTGGTCCGCAGATCGACCCTCGAAGACGTGTTCCTCGAGATAACGGGACGGTCCCTGATCGAATGAGGGCCGTACAGATGGTGCGCCGGAACCGGATCGTGTACTGGCGCGCGTCTCGGATGTCGTTCCTGTTCGCCGTGTTGGTTCCGGTGATGTTCCTGTCGGCCATGGGGTTCGGACTCGGCTCGATGGTCGAAGAGAACGAGTCGTTCCGCGGGGTGGCCTATCTCGCGTTCTTCGGGACGGGCATCCTGTCCGCCACCGCGATGCAGGCCGGGGTGTTCGAGGGCAGCTACCCGATCATGGCCAAAATCATCTGGCAGAGGAACTACGAGGCGATACTCGCATCCCCACTTTCGACGAGGGACATCTTCATCGGGGAACTGATGTGGGTCGCGGCCCTGCAGGCTCAGACCGCGACGGGGTTCCTGATCGCTCTGAGCATCTTCGATGTGATCGGTCCTCTCGACGCGCTGCTGGTGCTGCCGGTGGTCGTACTTCTCGGCGTGGCATGTGCGTCGGTCGTGATGGCCTACACCGCCACGCTGCAGACCGACGAGGCTTACACGTGGTTGTTCCGGCTGGTCGTGACGCCGCTGTTCCTGCTGTCGGGGACCTTCTTCCCGATCGCCGAGCTACCGGGCTGGGCGCAGGCGCTGGCCCATCTCACCCCTCTGTTCCACGCCGTCGAGCTGGTCCGCCAGATCGCGCTGTTCGAGGTTGAGGTTTCGGCCCTGTGGCACTTCGGTTTCCTCGTGGTGATGCTGGGGGCCGGGATCGCCTGGGGCTCTAGGACCTTCGAGCGGAGGCTGAAGCCGTGAGCGTCGTCGAGACCGCGCCGTCCGGCGAACGGCTCTACCCGCGGCCCTCGCTACGCCGGGCCGCCAAGATGGTGCGTCGCAACCTGCTGTCCTACAAGCACTACTGGATCGCGTTCGTGTCGGGCTTCTTCGAGCCGATCTTCTATCTCACGGCGGTGGGTTTCGGCGTCGGACAGTTTGTTGACTCGGTGCCTTACAAGGGACTGGAGCTGGAATACGCGGCTTTCCTCGCGCCGGGGATGCTCGCCGCGGCCACCATGAACGGAGCGTTGTTCGACGGGTTCTTCTCTCTGTTCTTCAAGCTGAACTGGATGAAGATCTACGAGGGGATCATCACGACGCCGATGAACATCGCCGACATCGCGGTGGGGGAGTTGATGTGGGGCGTGATCCGGGCGACGACGTACGGGTTCGGCCTCGTCGATTCGTGGTGGGGGCTGCTGGCGATCCCCGCCGTGGTCCTGTCGAGTGCGGCCCACGTGTCGGGGGCGATGATCTTCACGTTCGTGTCGAAGGAGATCACCTTGCTCGAGAAGGTCATGACCCTCGTCGTGCTGCCGATGTTCCTGTTCTCGGGGATCTTTTTTCCGCTGGACCGGCTGCCCGAGTGGGCACAGACCGTAGCCTGGTTCGTCCCGCTGCATCAAGCCGTCAACATGA
>JBKHYB010000342.1:0-2178 GCA_046565725.1 Actinomycetota bacterium | reverse complement strand
GCCCGATCTCCCACGCGAGGGAGAGGGCCCGGGTGGTCTCTTCCGCAGCCGCCATGTCGCCGGTGGCATCTATCAGCAAAAGGTCGGGGTGGATCGGAACCAGTGCGTCGGTCTCGGTCGTCTTCAGCGGGACCTGATGGACGCGCCAGGGCCCGATAGGGAAGGCCGGGAGCAGCTCGCCGGCTTCCCTGGACGAATCCGATAGAAGCAACAGGGTCCACGCCATCTGGATATCGTCCTACAGGTTCGCATCCCGTCCAACCGTGTTCACTCGCGCCACCCGTTGGTGATCGGGAGCCGGCGGTCTCGCCCGAACGCTTTGGTGGTCACCTTCGGTCCCGGTGGGGCCTGGCGTCTCTTGTATTCGGCTCGGTCGACCATCCGTATCACCCGCTCGACCGTCTCCGCATCGAAGCCCGCGGCGACGATTTCAGTCTTCGCCTTGTCCTCTTCTATATAGAGGTCGAGGATGCCGTCGAGGACGTCGTAGGGCGGGAGTGAATCCTGGTCGGTTTGATCCGGACGCAACTCGGCCGATGGCGCTTTCGTGAGCACGTTCTCCGGGATCACGTGCGAGACGGAGTTGCGGTAACGACAAAGCTCGTACACCTCGGTCTTGAACACATCCTTGAGAAGGGCGAACCCACCAGCCATATCCCCATAGAGCGTGGCGTACCCAACGGCCATCTCTGATTTGTTGCCGGTCGTGACCACCAGATGTCCGTACCGGTTGCTGATGGCCATCACCAGGTTGCCTCGGATCCGAGCCTGAAGGTTCTCTTCGGCAACACCCATCTCGGTCGGTCCGTAGATCTTCTCCAGCATCGTCACGTACGAGTCGTATGCCTCGGCTATCGGGATCGTGACCGTCTCGATCCCGAGGTTGGTGGCCAGCTCCTGCGCGTCCGATACCGAATGAGAGGTCGAGAAGCCCGACGGCATCAGGACGCCGAGGACGTTCTCCGGGCCGATGGCGTCGGCGGCGATGACCGCGGTGAGTGTGGAATCGATGCCGCCCGAAAGACCCAGGACGACCCTTTCGAAATGGTTCTTGCGCACGTAGTCGTGAAGGGCGGTCTCGAGCGCGAGGTAGACCTCGGGTGCACCTCCCAGGGCGCTCTCCAGCACCGAGTGATGGGCCGCCTCACTCGCCGGAAGCTCAACCCGGGTCGCCGTAACGCGGTGCGTGGTGTGAACCGGGCGTGCTTCTCCGAGAGGGACGTCTACGATCTCGAAGGCCTCTTGGAACTGTGGGAGACGGGTCGCGACCTCGCCATCGGGAGCGATGACTAGTGATGCACCGTCGAACACCAGCTCGTCCTGCCCTCCGACCGTGTTCACGTAAACGATCGACACCTTGGCTCTACGGGCGCGTTGGCCGAGCATCTCCTCTCGCTCCGCGACCTTGCCCTTATGGAAAGGTGAGGCGTTGATGTTCAGCACGACCTGCGCGCCTGCATCTCCCTGGGAGATGACTGGGCCATCCGGGAACCACGCGTCCTCGCAGATGCAGACACCGATCACGCCTATGCCTGTATCGAACAGATGGTGGGTGTCGCCCGGTTCGAAGTGCCGGTCCTCATCGAACACGCCGTAGTTCGGTAGGAGCTGTTTGCGGTACGTCTGAAGTATCCGGCCCCCATGGCAGACCGCCGCAGCGTTGTACAGGTTCCCATCTCGTTGCACGTAACCCACTACGGCGAGGATGTCACCCGTCGCAGCCGCGATCTTGTTCACGGCCGCCTCGTTGGCAGCAACGAAGCTACGCCTCAGTAACAGGTCCTCGGGTGGGTAGCCGGTGACGGCCAGTTCGGGGAACACGATGGCCTGGGCACCCTGGCGCTCGGCATCGGTTATAGCCTCGGTTATCCGCCGGGAGTTCCCGTCGATGTCTCCAACCATCAGGTTGAACTGGGCGAGGGCGATCTTCATCGGTCCAGCCTACGCGCAGGCGGCAGATCCTTGCACGCTTGTTACCTTCCCGAAACACCTGCGGCGTAAAGTGCTCGGATGGAGAGACAACAGGACTACGTGCTGAGGACGGTCGAAGAGCGCGGCATCCGTCTCGTCTGGCTGTGGTTCACGGATGTGCTCGGAACGCTGAAGTCGTTCGCCGTTACTTCGGAGGAACTTGAGCAAGCGTTCGAAGAGGGCATCGGGTTCGACGGCTCGGCGATC
>JBKHYB010000341.1:0-2184 GCA_046565725.1 Actinomycetota bacterium | reverse complement strand
GCATGGATACCGCGACCTACAGCGAGAAGTTCTACGACTACTTCGTGGGCACCTCGATGGCATCGCCTCACGTTGCGGGGGCCGCGGCGTTGCTGTTCTCGAAGCGCCCGGATGCGACGCCCGAGCAGGTCCGCTGGGCGTTGCTCAATGGGGTCGAGCCCTTGCCGAGTGCCGTGGGCAAGCTGGCCACCGAGGGCAGGCTCGACATCCCCAATGCGCTCGAGCTCATCGACCAGGCTCCCGCCGATCCCTACCCGGACGTCCGGCGCTCCTATGGGCGCCATTTCGATGCGGCGATCGCGAAGTACCGGAGGAAGATCGAGGCCTACGGGACGCTCCAACCCGACGACGGTCACTGGGCCTGCTCGCTGTACGTGCCCGTGGCGGTTCAGAGGAAGACGGCTGATGGTTGGCGCACGGTCAAGAGCAACTCCACCTACCCCGACGGCGCTTTCTACCTGCGATTCGACTATCGCAAGGGGACCTACCGGGTGAAGGCCAAGAAGGGCTACTGGGACGAGGCCCGCACGATCTTCTGCGAACAGGCGCGGTCTACCAGGGTCCGGATCGGCTGAGTTTTTACTCGCCGTGTTCGCGCAGGTAGCGCTCGAGCTCGGCGGCGATCGATTCACCCGAAGGGATCTCTTGGTCGAAGGCTGCTTCGCCTGAATCGAGCCGCTCTTCTAGCAGGCGAACGTAATTGCTGATGTCTTCGTCGGCTGCGACGACCTCGGCGATCCGCTCTTCGTAGTGTTCGGTCGCGGCGTATAGCTCGCCGATGTCCGCCGGGATCCGCGTCAGTTCGACGGTCTTCTCGACGAGCGCGAGGGCAGCCTTCGGGTTCGGACTCACGGCGAGGTAGTGAGGTACCGCAGCCCACAGGCTGGCAGACTCGATCCCGTTCTTGGCGAATGCATCGTGCAACACGCCGACGATCCCCGTCGGCCCTTCGTAGCGCGAGCGCTGGAGCCCCAACCTCGCGATCAGTTCGGCATCTGCTGCGGTTCCGGTGATCGGAACCGGACGTGAGTGCGGGACATCAGCGAGGAGCGCCCCCAGCGTGATGACGAAGTGGACCTCGTATCGTTCTGCGATCCGCACGATGGTCTGTGAGAAGCGCCGCCATCTCAGGTTCGGCTCCACCCCCGTGAGGATGAGCACATCGTGACCGTCTTGGTCTTTGGCCGCCCAGAACTCGTTGGCCGGCCACGTGATGTGCCGGGTCATGCCTTCGTCGAGAACGACGTTGGGCCTGGTTGCTTGGAAGTCGTAGAACTCCTCGGGATCGATGGACGCGACCCGCTGCGCGTTCCACACGTGGGTGAGGTGAGCAGCCGCCGATGTTGCGGACTCGCCTGCGTCGTTCCAACCCTTGAAAGCGGCGATGAGGGTGGGCTTGGTCAGCCGAACCTCGTGGTGGAACTCGACATGTTCCATCGGGTCACGCTAGCCGATTTTTCCGCGCTCTGAATGGCCCCTATAGGGGGGTCAAAACTTGTTAGGAAACTAGTCCTGGGAGAGGGCTCGGCGCTGTTCGAGGTGGCGCTGGAGCTTCCGCTTGATGCGCTGGAGGGCGTTGTCGATCGACTTGACGTGGTTGCCGAGGACGCCGGCGATCTCCTCGTAGGACTTGCCGTCCATGTACAGCTTCAGGACGTCGCCTTCGAGTTCGGTGAGGTTGGTTCGCATCGAGTCCCGGATCGCTTCGATCTCTTCGGCGGAGATGACCAGCTCGATGGGATCGTCGAGGTTCGAGCCCGGCAGGCTGTCCCCCACGGTGCGGTCGCCCTGGTCGTCGTTGGCGGATACCGGAGCATCGAGCGACACCGACGAGTTCAGAGGCTGGTGCTTCTGCCGGTTGGCGGTCTTGATCGCAGTGAGGATCTGGCGGGAGATGCAGAGTTCGGCGAAGGCCCGGAAAGGCGTGTCTTGGCCGAGGTCGAAGTCCCGGATCGCTTTGTAGAGGCCGATCATGCCCTCCTGGACCACGTCTTCCTTGTCGGAGCCGGCGAGGAAGTAGGAGCGGGCCTTGGAACGGGCGAAGTTGCGGTAGCGCGCAAGGAGGGTCTCCAGCGCTCTTTCGTCGCCGGCGCGGACCTGCCTGACCAGGTCCTGATCTTCCAGGACCTCGTGGTCGACCGCAGCCGTCTTGGTCGTAGCCATCCAACTCCCCCTGAGCGGCCT
>JBKHYB010000340.1:0-2185 GCA_046565725.1 Actinomycetota bacterium | reverse complement strand
TCGGCACGAGTCCAAGATCGGTCCGTCCGACCTCGACGGACTCGAACACCTTTCGTATCGAAGCCAGAGGACGATGGTGGTGGTCGGGGAACAGCTTCATCACGGCCTCTTCGGAATAGGCCCCCATCTCACCCTGGTAAGCGATGCTGCCCTTGCTCATAGGTTCACGCTACCCGGCAACGGCCGCGCTCTGGGACCGGGCCCGGATGATCCCCATGACGGCCGTCGAGCAGAGAGCCTCGAAGCTCGCATCCACGATGTTGTCCGAAACGCACCCGGCATCCCAGCGAGCAACGCCGTCCGTCGCTTCGATCAGCACCCTGACCTGCGCCCCGGTGCCGCCGTCGGCATCCACCACCGACACGCGATAGTCGGAGAGTCGGACGTGTTCGAGCTCGGGGAAGTCCTCCCTCAAGCATTCGCGCAACGCCGCGTCCAGGGCATGAACGGGCCCCACACCCGTCGCCGAGCGACGGATGCAGTTGTTACCGACACGCACCTCGGCGATCGCCTGGACGCGACTACGTCCATGCATCCGCTCGCTCGTAACCTTGTAACCGCAGACCTCGAAGTAATGACCCGGCACTCTCATACCCTCAACTCGCTTCCTTCAGTAAGTGTTCTAACGAGCATCTCGGCCGCACGGATCGCCGCCGTGGGATCCGCCCGGCCGGTTCCGGCGATATCGGGAGCCGACCCATGGACCGGCTCGAACAATCCGACGCATCTATGCGGCCTGGAGACCGGATCGGGATGCAGGTTCGCGCTCGCCGCCCGACCCAAGCCCCCCGCCAGCCCTGCCGCGAGGTCCGAAAGGATGTCTCCGAAGAGATTCTCGGTGAGCAGGACGTCGAAGCGTCCCGGGTCGGTCACCAGGTGGTAGGCAGCCGCATCGACGTGCTGGTAGTCCACCGCCACCTGCGGGTAACGAGCCGCCACGTCTTCGACGACCTCCCTCCATAGGCTTCCCGAGTAGGTCAACACGTTGGTCTTGTGGACCCACGTCAGCCTCTCCCCGCGCTCCGAAGCCAGGGCGAAGGCATACTCGGCACATCTCTTGATAGAGACTGCCGTGTTCACGCTGACCTCCTCTGCCCGATCTCCATCCCTGCTACCGACGCCGGCATACAGACCTTGCGTGTTCTCTCTGACGAACGTGATGCCGAGCTCGGGGAACGGCCGCAGGTTGATGTAAGCGTCGAGCTCTGCACGCAACCTGAGCAGAACCCCGCGCTCCAAGATGCCGTCGGGCACCCGCGGGTCGCCGATGGCTCCGAACAGCAGGGCATCGCTGGACCCGATCCTGGCGAGATCTTCTTCGGAGAGGAGCTCGCCCGTGCGCAGGTATCGCTCGGCCCCTACCTCCAACACGTCTACTTCCCACTCCTCCGGCAGACGTTCGAGGGCAACCGAGATCACCTCCGGTCCGATCCCGTCGCCCGGCACCACAGAGATCCTCACGACGCCACCCGTTGGCGCACCCAAGGGATCAATCCACCCGCAGCGACTATCTCCATGACGAAATCGGGAAGCGGCTCCGCCACATACTCGCGTCCGGTCGTTACGTTGCGCACGGTGCCCGCCGCGACGTCCACCTCGACCTGATCCCCGACGGAGATCCCTGCGACCGCTTCCGGGCACACCGCGATGGGGAGCCCGGTGTTGATCGCGTTACGGAAGAAGATGCGCGCGAACGACGATGCCACCACCGCGCCCACCCCCGCCGCCTTCAGACAGACCGCCGCGTGCTCGCGGCTCGAACCGCTGCCGAAGTTCTCGCCCGCCACCACCACATCTCCCGGTTGCACGCTTGAAGCGAAGTCGGGATCCAGGTCCTCGAGGGCGTGGCGCGCGAGTTCGGCTTCGTCCGTCGTCGTCAGATACCGAGCCGGGATGATCACGTCGGTATCTACGTTGTCGCCGTAGACGAATGCTCTGCCCATCTAGACGACCACCGCCTCTCTCGGCGCGACCGACTGCACATCGGCAGGATGGACGATCTCTCCGGCTACGGCGGTTGCCATAGCGACCGCAGGGTTGGCCAGATACACGTGGGCGGTGGGGTCTCCCATGCGGCCCACGTAGTTGCGGTTGCTGGTCGAGACGCACACCTCGCCGGGGCCCAGCACGCCCATGTGGGCGCCCAAGCAGGCGCCGCAGGTCGGTGTCGACACGGCGCATCCGG
>JBKHYB010000339.1:0-2198 GCA_046565725.1 Actinomycetota bacterium | reverse complement strand
AGGTGACGGCCGGCGAAACCGTCATCAGAGAGGGAGAGACGCCCGACGATCTCTACTTGATCGCGGACGGCTCCTTCGAGGTAACGAGTCAGGGCATCCACATCAACGACATGGGGACCGGCGATCACTTCGGTGAGATCGGCCTGATCGAGAAGATCGCGCGCACGGCGACGGTGACGGCGACCGCGCCGTCCCGGCTGTACCGGATCCGAGGGAACGCCTTCCTCGAAGCGGCCGAACGCGGAGCCGCCCTTCCTAATACCTTCACTCGAAACATGACAAGACGGCTCGCTCGGACCCATCCGGGTTACGTGATGACTACGGAACAGGTGGATGCAGATGGCTAGAGACGACGACGTGCTGGATCGATTGGCTGCAGCAGCCGCGCAGGTGGGACCTGCGATCGTCCCGGAAGGCCACCACGAACTGCTGCGCTCGATCACCGACGCGGCGATGGACCTGTTCGCGGCTGCAGCGTGCTCGCTGGCACTCGTGGACGACGACGAACTCGTGTTTCTCGTAGCCAGCGGTGAGGGGGCCGAGCAGATCACCGGGCAGCGGGTATCGATCGGCAGCGGGATCGCCGGGTGGGTGGTGGCTTCCGGTCAGCCGATCTCGATCTCGGATGTCCAACGTGATCAGCGTTTCGCGAAAGACGTCGCCCAAGCCACCGGGTACGTTCCCCGGTCGATCCTTGCGATGCCACTCGAAACGGAACGACGCACGGTCGGCGTCATCGAGGTCCTGGATAGGGACGTCGATGGAAGGGATACGGCCAACGACATGCGCCTGCTGTCCTTGTTCGCTCGTCAGGCCGCCTTGGCCATCGAGAACTCGATGGTGTTCACCGATCTGGGCCGGGCGATGTTGGCCGCGATCGCGCGAGCCTCTGAAGACTCAGATGTCAGCGATGCACTGCTGGCAGCGGCCGAGAACGCCGAGCTGCCGGACCCGGACCTGGCTCGGCTGACCGCACATATCGCCGACATCTCCCGACTCGGCCCCCGCGCCCGGGCCGCAGCGATCGACCTCATGGCGGCCTTCCTCTCTTACGCGCGCAAACGATGAGCGACGACCTCAAGCCTGCGTGGTCGTGGCAGTTCGACGAGGGGGTACTTCGTCCTATCGCCGCATTGCCGTTGCCGGAACCGATCACACGCGAGTGGGCTTGGGGCGACAGCACGGGGGCCGGGGTGAAGGTCGCCGTGATCGACAGCGGCATCGATGGATCCCACCCCAGGGTCGGCGGCATCGCCGGGGGCGTGGCGCTGTCGTGGAACCCGGATACAGAAGAAGTCGAAGCCGTTGAAGGCGAACACGAGGATCTCTACGGGCACGGCACGGCGTGCGCCGCGATCATCAGAAACATCGCCCCGGAGAGCCAGATCTATTCCGTCAGGGTGCTGAACGCGGACCTGCGCGGCAAGAGCGTGGTTTTTGCCGAAGGGCTCCGATGGGCGATCGACAATGGCATGCAGGTCGTGAACCTGTCGCTGAGCACGTCGTCGCATGACTACTACGCCCTCTTCCACGAGCTTGCGGACGAGGCCTACTTCAAAGGTGTCTGCCTCGTTTCTGCCGTGAATAACGTCGAGCGTCCCAGTTACCCCTCCCTCTACTCATCCGTGTTCTCGGTGGCGGCGCACACAGATAAGGACCCGTTCGGCATCTCGTACAACCCGGAGCCGCCGGTCGAGTGGGGAGCCCCGGGGATAGATCTCGAGCTTGCATGGAGCGACGGAGGAACGATAGAGGCCACCGGCAACAGCTTCGCGGCTCCGCACGTAGCAGGCCTGCTCGCGCTGATCATCGGCAAACACCCGGGTCTCACGCCCTTCCAGTTGAAAACCGTGCTGCACGCGATCGCACGGAATCGCGCCTAGCCGAGGGCTCTAACCGCAAGCGCCACCGCGGCCTCCTGCTTAAGCGCCGCTCCGGACCTCAACCAACTCTCGACATCGTCTGGCGCCGCCTGGGACCGTATCTGGACGAGTGTTTCTGCGTTCATGTGGTTAGCCCATTGATGCCGCGTGCCCAGCTCCTCCATAAGAGATTCGGCGTAACCGATCAAGCGCGTCGCTTCCTCGGGGTGCCCCAACGGAGCCAAGGCGCACGCGACGCGCGAAAGATTCTCGGCGATGTAGTAAGCGTCACCCAGCTCGTCGAAGATCGGGATGTTGCCGCGCAACAACGAGGGC
>JBKHYB010000338.1:0-2213 GCA_046565725.1 Actinomycetota bacterium | reverse complement strand
CCACGATCGTCAAGGAGTGATAGTGCTCTCCGAACTTCTTGTGCGACAGGACCTCTCCCGTCGTCATCAGCAACTGCGTCACTCAAGGTCCTCCGGGATGTCGGCCAGGTACTCCTGCAGCCGTCGCACCCCGATACCGCCTCCTCGAGAGGCTTCGATCGCCTGGACCGCTGCAGCGATGCCGGCCATCGTGGTGATGCAGGGAACGCCGGCCGAAACGGCAGCCGTGCGGATGAAGTATCCATCGGTCCGGGCCCCCCTGCCGTACGGGGTGTTGAAGATCATGTCGACATCGCCGGATCCGATACGGGTCAGGATGTCGTTGCCTCCGGGATCGTGCGCCTTGCCGACGACCTCCACCTCCACACCCGCCCGGTGCAAGACATCGGCCGTCCCCTTGGTGGCGAGCAGGTGGAAACCGAGCTCGGACAGGATCTTCGCCGGGAAGATCACCGACCGCTTATCCCTGTTGGCTACCGACAGGAACACCGAACCCTTGGTGGGCAGTCGCACCCCCGCTCCCGATTCCGCCTTCCCGAAAGCGACCCCGAAGTTGGAATCGATGCCCATAACCTCACCGGTCGAGCGCATCTCGGGGCCGAGGACCACGTCGACGCCCGAGAAGCGATCGAAAGGCATGACGGCTTCCTTGACCGCAACGTGGCGGAGGCCCTCATGGCCGACCGAGCGTCTCGGAACCAAGCCTTCGGTCCGCAGCTCGGCGATCGTCGCCCCGGCCATGATCCTGGCCGCCACCTTCGCGAGCGGAACCCCGGTCACCTTGGAGGTGAACGGGACGGTCCTCGATGCTCTCGGGTTGGCCTCCAGGACGTAGACGAGGTCGTCCTTGAGCGCGAACTGGATGTTGATCAGGCCGCGCACGCCGAGACCCCGGGCGATCGCCTCCGTATGGGCTATCACCTGCTTCACCTGGTCGTCTGCCAGCGTGAAGGGAGGACAGGCACACGCCGAATCTCCGGAATGGATCCCTGCCTCTTCGATGTGTTCCAGCACGCCGCCCACGTAGAGCTCCTCGCCATCGAAGACGGCGTCGATGTCCACCTCGACCGCCCCCTCGAGGAAACGGTCGATCAGTACCGGGTGAGCCGGAGAGACCTGGACCGCCGTGCGCATGTAGTGGTCGAGTGAACTCTCCTCGTAGACGATCTCCATCGCCCTTCCGCCCAACACGTAGCTGGGTCTCACCAGGATGGGATATCCGATCACCCTCGCCACGGCTCTGGCTTCCTCGGGCGAACGGGCGAGCCCGTTCGGAGGATGAGGCAAGGCCAGGTCGGCGAGCAAGGCTCCGAACCGCTCCCGGTCTTCGGCCCGGTCGATCGCGTCCTGAGGCGTCCCCAGGATCGGCACCCCTGCGCGCGCCAGGCCCTCGGCCAGCTTCAGTGGGGTCTGCCCACCGAGCTGGACGATCACCCCTTCCGGGCGTTCGCGCTCCACCACGTTGAGCACGTCTTCCAGGGTCAACGGCTCGAAGTACAGCCGATCGGACGTGTCGTAATCCGTGGACACCGTCTCCGGGTTGCAGTTCAGCATGATCGTCTCGAAGCCGGCATCCCTCAGAGCGAAAGCGGCGTGGACGCAGCAGTAGTCGAACTCGATCCCCTGCCCGATCCGGTTAGGGCCCGAGCCCAGGATCAAGATCTTCCTGCGGTCGGAATCGGCGACCTCGTCCTCTTCCTCGTAGGTCGAGTAGTGGTACGGGGTCGCGGCCTCGAACTCCGCCGCACAGGTATCGACCGTCTTGTAGGTGGGGATCACCTCGAGTGCTTTGCGGCGCGCTCGCACCTCGGCCTCGGTGGAGCCGATGTAAGAGGCGATCTGGGCGTCGGAGAACCCCAACCGCTTGGCAGACCGCAGCGTCACTTCGTCGACCCGGTCCAGGGACGTCTCCTCGAGTTCTCTACGGGCCTCGCTGATGCGACGGAGCTGGGACAGGAACCACGGGTCGACCCCGGAGGAGCGAGAGATCTCCTCGATGGGCATCTCCCGGTACAGGCCTTCCTCGATCGCGTGGATGCGACCGTCGCGAGGCTCCTCGATCGCTGCGCGGAGCTCCTCATCACTTAGGTGCGCGGCATGCCCGCCGATCCCCGAGTGTCCGGTCTCCAGTGAGCGAGCGGCCTTCTGGATGGCCTCGACAAAGGTTCGGCCGATCGCCATGGCTTCACCGACGGACTTCATCTTCGTTCCGA
>JBKHYB010000337.1:0-2223 GCA_046565725.1 Actinomycetota bacterium | reverse complement strand
TTCCCGGCCCCCCCGAGGGCGGGCCGGGTCGTTCTCGAACTGAAGGACATCACGTTCGCTTACGGCGACAACGTGATCTACGACGGTCTCGACATACACCTAGAGCGCGACCACAAGGTTGCCCTGGTCGGTCCCAACGGAGCCGGCAAGACGACATTGCTGAAACTCATGGCCGGGGTGCTGACTCCCGCAGCCGGTGAGAGGAGCCTCGGGCACAATGTCAACCTCGGCTATTTCGCCCAGCACCAGATAGAAGCTTTGGATCCTCGCAACCGGGTGGTGGAGGAGCTCGCCGCGGCGATCCCGCCGGACGTGGATGCTCGGCCCCGTGATCTTCTGGGCCGTTTCCTGTTCTCCGGTGAAGACATCGACAAACCCGTCCGGGTCCTATCGGGAGGCGAGCGTACCCGTCTGGCGCTGGCGAAACTGCTCGTCCAGCCCTACAACGTTCTGTGCTTGGATGAGCCCACCAACCATCTGGACATGACGAGCAGGGACGTCCTACAAGAGGCCCTGATCGAGTATCCGGGTGCTCTGGTGTTGATCACACACGACCGTTACCTGATCCGGTCGGTCGCCGATCGCATCGTTGAAGTCGTAGACGGCGTCGTTACCTCTTATGACGGTGATTACGACTACTACCTGTCCAAACGCGACAGGAGCGTCGGAAGGTCAGAGCCTGCGAGCGAACCGACGAACGGAGAACACCCGCCCTCCACTCCTCGGAAGAAGACGAAGGAGCAGAAGCGGATAGAAGCCGAGGCGCGCGCCGCAACGAAGCACCTCAGAGACCGGATCGTCGCCATAGAGAAGGAACTCGACGAGGTGGCCGCCGAATTGAAGAGGCTCGGCGAGGTCCTGGGCGACCCCAACGTCTATTCCTCCGATCACGACGTGGTGCACCTGTCGCGCGAGTACGAGCGGGCCAAGAAGCGCACGGAGGCACTCGAATCCTCCTGGGAGGAAGCGACCGCGGCCTTGCAGGAGATGACCGAGAACGCCTGAGAACCGGCGCGCCGTGAGATGATCGAGCGATGTCTGGAAGATCGATAGCGATTACCGTGATCGGCAACGACAGGCCGGGCATCGTTGCCGGCGTGACCGAGGTTCTCTTCGAGCAAGGCTGCAACCTCGAAGATGTCACCTCGACGATCCTGCGCGGCCACTTCTCGATGGTGCTCATCGTGCAGCCGTCCGGATCCCGGACGGCAGATGACCTGGAAGAAGCGCTATCTCCGGTAGCCGACCGGCTGGGCCTGGTGGTCACCGCCCGCCCGGTGGAAGATGTCGAGACCCAGATCGCGTCACCGACGCACATGGTTTCGGTCTACGGAGCGGACAAGCCGGGGATCGGTTATCGGGTGGCTCAGGCTTTGGCGGATGCCGGCGCGAACGTGACGGACCTTACGTCAAGGGTTATCGGCGAACCGGATGCACCCGTCTACGCCCTGATGATGGAGGTAGCCGCGGAGGGCCTCGACATCGCCAGGGTCATATCCGAGGCAACGTCGGGTCTCGGGGTCGATGCCAGCGTCCATCCGATCGAGGCGGACGTCCTGTAGATGCCGGTCCGCCCGGTCCTTCGCCTTCCCGAGAAGGTACTGAAGGCCACAGCCGAATCGATGGGCGATCTCGACCGGGCCGAACTGGCCCGGGACCTGATCGACACGATGAGAGCTTCACCAGCGTGCGTGGGTCTGGCCGCGCCTCAGATAGGGGTCTCCAGGCGAGCGTTCGCCTTGGACGTTTCGCAGCATCCCAAGACAACCACCTGTCACGGGTTGGTTGTGATGTTCGATCCGGTGATCGTCGAGTTCAGCGGCAGAGAGGTTGCCCGCGAGGGTTGCATGAGCGTGCCGGATCTGACCGCCAACGTGCCGCGCGCCGTCGAGATCGTGGTCAAGGGAACAGATCCGAACGGCGAGCCTCTGGTGATCGCGACCGAGGGCTTCGAGGCGCGCGCCTTTCAGCACGAGATCGATCATCTGGATGGGATGCTGATCTTGGACCGTGTCGGTTCGCTGGCGACCGACGTGTTCAGGCGGAAGGTCTATCGCTAGATACGTTCAGGCCCCAACGGCCTTCGAGCGTGGGTGGCGGCGGGACCTCGTGATGCGATCACGGCCCTGCTTCTTGCTCTCGTAAAGGGCTTCGTCTGCCGCCCTGATGAGCCCGTCGACATCGGATGCGTGGGTGGGGAAGGTGGCCACGCCGGCCGAAGCC
>JBKHYB010000336.1:0-2224 GCA_046565725.1 Actinomycetota bacterium | reverse complement strand
AACCCCTGACCTATTCATTACGAGTGAATCGCTCTGCCGACTGAGCTACCCCGGCTGGTTACGGTCGCCAACTTTACAGTTTCCCCAGAAGCACCTTCGACGAGGGGAACTCTGCAGGGATGGGGCCTATATAGTCCCCAAAGCTGCGGAGTTTGGCGGGGATCAGACCCAGACGGAGGTCGTCGCAGGCGGCGGCACGAGGGCGACGAGATCGACCAGCGCGGCCTCGATCGTCAGGGCCGGGTTCGCATTGCTCAGGAACGATGCACGCGCCGCGATGCAGCGGTCAACGGCCCGCAGCAGCGCCGCATCGCTGAGGTCGCTCGCCGCCCACTCGCCCAGAACGTCGAGCAGGTCGATATTCGTGACGGCTTCGGCCCCCCCGTTTCGCATGGCCACGACATCCCGATAGAACGACGCTAGCGAACCGAGAGCCTCGCCGAGCACCTCTTCCTCTAGACGCTTGAGCTCCCGCTTGTGCCTCTTGGCGAGCGCGTTGCGCGCCCCGGCCGTGCCGCGGCCCTCACCCATCGCGTCGGCGAGTTCCTGAACCTCGACCTTCTGCCGATCCTCCCGCTCCTTGACCGCGCCCTTCGTCTCGTCGAGCACCTCGGCAGCGATGTCCATCGCATCGACGGGACTCACCAACCGCGTGGGCATCTGCGTCCACGTCCGGCGGCGCGACATGACCACTTCGTCCTCTGCGAGGTGTCTCGCCCGATCGAAGTCGCCCTCGGCGAGACGAGCCGCGAGCAGGGCACGGTCGTCACTCGCCCCATCCTCTTCGAGCAGCTCGACGATGCGCGCTTCGGAGACGGGTTCGAGCCGGACCACCCGGCAGCGAGACCTGATCGTCTCCAGAACCTCTTCCTCCGCATCGGACAGGAGGACGAAGACGGTGTCGGGCTGAGGCTCCTCGAGGGTCTTCAGTAGGGCGTTCTGGGCCGCGTCGTTCATGCGATCCGCCTCTTCGATCACGAACACCTTGCGCCGCCCCTCGAAGGGCGAACGGGCCGCTTCGGGGATGATGACCTCACGCACCACGTCGACGGGGATCAGCGGACCTTCCGGGACGATGTGATGGACGTCGGGATGGCGCCTGCGAACGATGCGAGCGCACGAAGAGCAGGTGCCGCATCCAACCCCCGGCTCGACCGTGCAGTTCAGGGCCGCAGACATCGCGGTCGCCGTAGAACCTTTCCCGGACCCCGCCGGACCGAGCAGCAGCCACGCGTGTGGCACCTCTCCGCTCGCCATCGTCCGGGCGAGACCTGCGATCACCCGCGACCCGTCGAGCTTGCTCCAGACGTTCATCGCACCACGGGACCCGAAGGTCCGAACGATGGGTCGGATCCGAGCGGCGACACCAGATGGCGGGCTCGGTCCTGGAACGCCTCGATCACGTCCTTCTTGACTTCCTCCGGATCCTTGGAGGCATCGAGTACGACGAACCGACCCGGGTACCTCCGGGCCAGCTCCAGGTAGGCGGCCCCCACCCGGAGATGGAAGTCGCCGTCTTCCTTCTCGATCCGATCGCGGTCGTCACCGACGCGGCGCAAGCCCTCGCCGGGATCGAGCTTCAGATAGAAAACGATGTCGGGCAACAGACCTCCCGTGGCCCACTCACTGAGCCGGTAGATGCGATCCAGCCCGAGTCCTCTCGCCAGCCCCTGGTAGGCCAGCGACGAATCCACGAACCGGTCCGACACCACGATCTTGCCTTCATCCAACGACGGTTTTATGACCTCGGAGACGTGCTGCGCCCGGTCGGCCGCATAGAGAAGGGCTTCTGTGCGCTCGTCCATCTCGTCGATGGCGGGGTCTAAGAGGATCAGCCGGATCTTCGCCCCAATCTCCGTTCCGCCCGGCTCGCGGGTCTGAACGACCTGCTCGCCCTGGTCCTGCAACCAACGGGTAAAGGCCTCGATCTGGGTGGACTTCCCGGCCCCCTCACCGCCCTCGAAGACCACGAAGAACCCTCGCTCCCGGCCGCTTCGTCCTCCACGCCAGCGTTCCTTGATCGCCCGCATCGAATAGAGCCCGCCGGAGATCACGAACCCGCCGGCCAGCCACAGGGTGACCCTCGTGCCGGGGAGCTCGACGCGGAAGCCCGCCTGGTCGAAAACGTTGTCGCCGATCGCACCGGCGACGAAGGGGAACAGTCCAAGGCCCAACAAGGTACCGAGCCGGATCGCGGTGTACGCAGCGCTGAAGGTCCTCCCGC
>JBKHYB010000335.1:0-2245 GCA_046565725.1 Actinomycetota bacterium | reverse complement strand
CCGAGACATACCGGCCGACAACCTAGAGGTTGCCGTTCTCGATCGGACCAGAGCGCGTCGGAAGTTCCGTCGCATCCTGGACGGGGAGATCGGCTGAATCCAAGGAGGAGAGATGGGCGGGCAGGAACGTAATCAGGCGGACGGTCCGGGCGAAGCATTGATCGACGAGCCCACGGAGCATGCGCTAGACCCCACGATGGAGCCCAACACCGAATGGGAGCAGGCCGCCGCACCGGATGATGATGACGACTCGGAGGACTCTTCGACAGGTACGTCGGAGGACACGTCCACCGGCACGTCCGAGGGAACATCCGAAGACGAAAGCTGATAGCGGCCTATCCTTGAGGGGTGGAACGTCGCATCTTCGGTACCGAGAACGAATATGGAGTCACCTGTACGTTCAAGGGCCAGCGGAGGTTGTCTCCCGACGAGGTAGCTCGATACCTGTTCCGTCGGGTCGTTTCGTGGGGCCGATCGAGCAACGTATTCCTCGAGAACGGTGCCCGGCTCTACCTCGATGTTGGGTCTCATCCGGAGTACGCCACCCCTGAATGCGACTCGGTCTACGACCTCGTGGTTCACGACAAGGCCGGCGAGAGGATCCTCGAGGATCTGCTGAAGGCGGCCGAAGCGCGCCTGCGCGAGGAGGGCATCTCCGGCGACATCTATCTGTTCAAGAACAACACGGATTCGGCGGGTAACTCTTACGGCAGTCACGAGAACTATCTCGTGTCGCGCTATGGCGAGTTCGGGCGCCTCTCGGAGGTGATGATCCCCTTCTTCGTGACGCGGCAGATCTTCGCGGGGGCCGGGAAGGTCCTGCAGACAGCGCGCGGCGCCCTCTTCTGCGTCAGTCAAAGGGCAGAGCACATCTGGGAGGGCGTTTCTTCTGCGACCACGAGGTCGCGTCCCATCATCAATACCCGCGACGAGCCGCACGCGGACGCCGAGCGCTACCGGCGCCTTCACGTGATCGTGGGCGATTCCAACATGAGCGAGTGGGCTTCCTATCTGAAGATCGGTACCACTGCGCTGCTACTTCGGATGATCGAAGAGGGGACGCAGATCCGAGACATGACGTTAGAGAACCCGATCCGCGCGATCCGGGACATCTCCCGGGATACCGAATGCAAGAGGAAGGTGCGGCTGTCGAACGGGCGTGAGCTGTCCGCTCTGGAGATACAGAAGGAGTATCTCGAGAAGGCGATGCGATGGGTGGATCAGCGTGACGATCGGGTCCTGAAAGAGATCGCGGGGATGTGGGAGCACGCGTTGCTGAGTCTTGAGTTCGACCAGGACGCTCTCGTCCGACAGGTCGATTGGATCGCCAAGAGGAAACTGATCGAGGATTACCGGACCAAACACAAACTGCCACTGACCCACTCGAAGATCGCCCTGATGGATCTCGCTTATCACGACGTGAACCGGAAGCGTGGCCTCTATTACATCCTCGAGCGGCGGGGGCTCATGGAGCGCATGTGTGATGAAGCGGACATCGAGAGAGCCAAGAACGAGCCGCCGCAGACGACCCGGGCGAAGCTTCGCGGTGAGTTCATCAGCGCCGCCAAGCGCAAGCGCCGTGATTACACCGTCGATTGGGTCCACCTGAAGCTCAACGACCAGGCCCAGAGGACGGTCCTCTGCAAGGATCCATTCAGGTCTACGGACGATCGGGTGGCCAAGCTGATAGCGAGCCTGTGATGGGAGCTTTCAGGCACGGCAAGATCGTTTCGCTCGGTGATAGCCGCGACGGTGCTCTGTGGTGTCGCGTGGAGCTCGGAGACGCCGAGTTCGATGGGGTCGCATTCCCCTCCATGATCGGGAGATTGCGGCCCGGGGATCGCGTCGTCGTCAACACGACCGGGGTCGACCTCGGCCTCGGCACGGGCGGGGTTCTATTCGTCCTCTGGAACCTCGATGGTGTCGACGATGTCGATGCGGGCGAGGGACACATCGTGAAGATGCGCTATACGCCCTGGCAGACGGAGGTATTGAGTGCCGAGGCTCCGGAGAGCCCCCATCACTCGACCTTGCAGGACGTGACCGACATCGACGGGATGCCGGTGGTCGCGTGCGGTCTGCACAGCCAGTTGGGGGCCGCTGCAGCCGGGATCAGAGCCATCTCTCCGCAGGCCCGGATCGGCTACCTGATGACGGACGGCGCGGCCCTGCCTTTGGGCTTCAGTAACCAAGTGGCCGCTCTACGGTCGGTCGGCCTGATCGACGTTACGTGCACCTCGGGGCA
>JBKHYB010000334.1:0-2247 GCA_046565725.1 Actinomycetota bacterium | reverse complement strand
GGCAACGATGTCGGAGGGATCGCTGTGCACATCGGGGCGCGGGTGATGGATCTTGCCGGTGCCAACCAGGTCTTCGCGTCGGGGGCCGTGCCACCGCTGGTGGCCGGCTCGGGGATCTCCTTCCTTCCGAGGGGGACCCACGAGCTCAAGGGTGTCGAGGGGGAGTGGGCGCTGTACGAGGTCGCCGTCTAACAGGCCGAAGCGGCGCGTTGGCCCTACACTTGCCGTCCCGGGGGAAGAAGAGGAGAGCAAGTGAGCGCCGAGAGGGTCCGTCGTTACGCGGAACTAGCCGTTCGCGTTGGGGCGAACGTTCAGCCCGGTCAGGAGGTCTACCTCTGGTGTCAGGTCGAGCACGCGTCTCTAGCGCGCGAGATCGTCGACGTCGCTTATCAGGGTGGAGCTAAGTTCGTTCACACCGTTTACTACGACCCTCACAACAAGCTTTCCCGTCTCGCTCATGCGGACGCTTCGACGCTCGAGTACGTCCCGGACTGGTGGGAGTCCTTCTTCGCCGAGATAGATGACCGGCGTGGCGCATTCATCCAGCTCGCCGGCGATCCGGTCCCGAACCTCCTGCAGGGGCAGGATCCCGAGCGGATGAAGCTGGCTCGCTTCCCGCGTACGCCTGGGCTGTTGAAGTTGGTCATGAACGGGAACTGCAACTGGACGATCGTGGCCGCTCCGAACGAGGGGTGGGCGTCGCAGGTTTTCGGCGAGCCGGACATCGAACGACTGTGGGATCTGGTAGCGACGGCGACGAGATTGCACGATCCGGATCCCGTGGCAGCGTGGAAGTCGCACATCGAAGGGCTCACGGCGCGCGCCGAGCGGATGAACGACCAGGGTTTCTCCGCGCTCCATTTCCGGGGGCCGGGGACCGACCTAAGGGTCGGACTGAATCCCAAGGCGAGATGGTTGAGCGCCGAGTTCGAAAGCACGAGGGGCATCACCTTCGTTCCCAACATGCCGACGGAGGAGATCTTCACGACCCCCGACCATCGGCTGACCGAGGGGACCGTGCGCTGCACCATGCCTCTGATAACCGACAACACGACCGTCGAAGGGCTCGAGCTGACGTTCGAGAAGGGTCGCTGCGTGGATATCCGAGCGGAAGCGAACGCCGACACGGTCAAGGCACAGATGGCTACCGATGAAGGGGCCGCTCGTCTGGGTGAAGTGGCTCTGGTCGATGCGTCCTCGGCCGTGGGCAAGACCGGAACGGTGTTCCATACGACGCTGTTCGATGAGAACGCGGCCTGTCACATCGCGTGGGGTAGGGGGATCGAGCACGCCTTCCCGGGAGGGCTGCCGGAACACCCCTCCGAGCGAGCGAAACTCGGATTCAACGAATCGTTGATCCACACCGACACGATGATCGGCGGCCCCGAGGTCGACGTCGATGGCATCGATGCAGACGGGCAGACCGTTCCCATCCTCCGCAACAACGTCTGGCAACTCGGCTAAGAGTCTCTAGACCACTCCGTTCAGGCTCTTACAGGTGGGCGAGGTTGGGACGTCATCTTTCGCCGGGAACGTGTGCAGGACGTGGTCGCCGAGGGGGTTGGTAACGCCGAACCAGTAGTTCTCGTTCTTGAAGTGATGGAGCCGGTGGGCGCGCCATATGTAGCGGTACAGACGAGAGCGGGGCTGGTACCTGGAGTGGATCAGGTAGTGGGTCCATTCGTACGTCAGCAGGATCGCCAGTCCGGCGGTTATCGCCGTCATCCCCAGCTCGATGGTCGGGAAGATGACCAGGAATAGCGCAGCCGTCGCCGGCATCGCTCTGAGCAACACCGGCAAGGGGATGAAGATCCATTCGGTCTTCTTGGGATCGCTGTGATGCTCGCGATGCTTGCGTGCGATCAGTGGGTCGATCGTTCTTCCGAAGATCGTCTTCGGCTTCCAATGCAGGATGTAGACGTGGATCATCCACTCGGTGAAAGGTTGGACGGCTATCAGGCCGGTGACGACGAGGGCATCGGCGCTCGACCAGTCGCCCAGCGAGATGCGTATCGCCAGTGCGATCAGGAGCAGGGGTCCGATGATCCGGGGCGTGATCTGGCTCGCGAAGAAGCGCACCTCGGCGCCCAGATCGGTGCTCGACGTCTTGGCGGCAGTCGCTCTCATGTCCTTCCTCCTTCGTCATCCGAGAGGAACATCGCTACGGAAGTGGCTCCTTTGGAGAGCAGGACTCGGGCCGCGTCCAAGGCACCGGTTCCGTCCCTGCGTTCGATCGCATCGACGAGG
>JBKHYB010000333.1:0-2254 GCA_046565725.1 Actinomycetota bacterium | reverse complement strand
CGCTCACCTCGGACGGCATCACGCTGGATCCCGCAACCCACCGGTGCAGCAGACAGGGAGCCGATGTGCCCCCGACCCCGAGGGAGTTCTCGCTGCTGGAGTACCTCATGCGCAGGGAGGGCCAGGTCGCAACGAAGCGCGAGATCCTCGATCACGTCTGGGGGAACGACTTCGAAGGCGACCCGAACATCGTGGAGGTCTACGTGAAGCATCTCCGCGACAAACTCGACCGTCCGTTCGGCGCGGACAGCATCCACACCGTTCGCGGCGTCGGGTACCTCATCTCATCCGGTTCGAAGGGGTAACCGGTGACGCGGTTCGTACGCTTCCGTTCCATCCGAGCACGTACGACGATCGCGGCATCCGCGATAGTCCTGCTGTGCCTGCTGATCGTCGCGATCACAACGATCCTCATCCTGCAGCGATCGTTGGAGAACAACATCTTGTCGACGGCAAGACTGAAGGCCGCAGATATCGTCGCGTCGCTCGACACCCAGTCCCCCGAAGAGATCGCCATCCCACAGGACGACGACACCGTCGTGCACCTCACAGACGACGATGGAGTCGTTCTCGCTTCGAATGCTCCTGTCGAAGCGCGTTCGGGTCTGCCGACGCTCGCTGCCGACGAGGATGGCACCTTCCATATCCCGAGCATCGACGACGACCCCTTCATCTTCGTTGCAGCGACAGCCGAGGGCGAGGGCATCACGACACATGTTCTCGTCGGGAAGAACAGCGACCTTGCCGTCGAGGCAACGGCTACGTCCATCCGCATCGCAGTGATTGCATTCCCGGTCCTGCTCTTGCTGGTGAGCATGATCATCTGGAAGCTGACCGGGCGAGCCCTGGCACCGGTTGAACGGCTGCGCAGAGAGGTCGACTCGATCCAGCACTCCGTTGGGGCTCGGCTTGAGGTTCCAGACACCAGCGACGAGATCTCGCGTCTAGCCACCACCATGAATCGATTGCTAACCCGATTGGAGGAGGCTCAGGAACGGAGGCAGAGATTCGTCTCCGACGCATCTCACGAGCTGAGGAACCCGATCGCCTCGATCAGGCAACACGCAGAGGTCGCCCTGGCCCATCCGGACAGCACCGACGTCCCTCAGCTCGCCCGCGATGTCCTGTCCGAAGACCTCCGGCTCCAGCGGATAGCGGAAGACCTGCTTCTGCTCGCGAGGGCAGATGAAGATGCTCTGGATGTCGAACTTGAGCCGGTGGATCTCGATGATCTGGTGTTCGAGGAAGCCGACCGCTTGAGAAGAACCGGCTCCTTCGAGGTCGAGATCGGCTCGGTCTCGCCCGCAAGGATCAGCGGACATCGACCGTCTCTCCAGCGATCCATACGAAACGTCGGTGACAATGCTGCTCGTCACGCACACCAGAAGGTGTCGTTCTCGCTGACATCCGACGATGGGACGGCCGTCCTGCGCGTTGACGATGACGGGCCGGGGATACCCCCGGAAGCTCGGGGGGAGGTGTTCGAACGGTTCACGCGCCTCGATGAGGCTCGCGATCGGGAGCACGGGGGGGTCGGGCTGGGGCTGGCGATAGTGGCCGAAGTCGTCGCTCTGCACGACGGATCCGCAACCGCCGGAGAGTCTCGCTTCGGAGGTGCACGGATCGAGCTCACGTTCCCACTACATAGCTGACCTTCAGGTTCTCTTCAGCGCCGACTCCTTACTTTCGGGTTCGAGGGAAGGAGCAGGTGATGTTCAAGAAGGTAACGATGTTGATGGTCGCGGCGCTGATCGTGATGAGTGGGTGCGAGGTGTCCGGCAAGGAAGAGGTGTCGGGCAAGGAGGATGACAAGGGCCAAGCGCAACCTGCGATACCTCCAGAGATAAGCCCTTACGAACCAGATATCCGGGCCGAAGATTTCGTGCGAGAGATCGACAATCCGTTCATGCCCCTGCAGGTCGGAAGCACGTGGACGTATGAGGGGAGCTCCGATGGGGAAGAGGAACGCGGGGTCGTCACCGTCACATCGACCACGAAGAAGGTGATGGGCGTCACGTGCACGGTGGTCAAGGATGAGGTTTTCCTCGAGGGAGAGATAGCCGAGAGAACCTTCGACTGGTTCGCGCAGGATCGCTTCGGAAACGTCTGGTACTTCGGAGAAGCATCCACGGACTACGAGAACGGCCGACCGGTGAGCACCAAGGGGTCGTGGGAAGCCGGTGTGGACGGAGCTCTACCAGGGATCGTGATGCTTGCCGATCCGAAGGTTGGGATCCGATACCGCCAGGAGTAC